>NZ_JAQZSD010000044.1:0-36553 GCF_028674935.1 Lysinibacillus sp. CNPSo 3705
ATTTTTAACTATTTATGCAATTATTTATTTTTCAGAATTTACCGACTAATAAACTTATTTTTTGTTTTAGCGAGGAAAATGATTGCATAAAGCAGTACGAATGTTATATTATATTAAAAAAACTAGCCTTTTTTCGGTATGGTCGAAAAATCAGTAAGACAGCGGGAGATTATGGATATCATAGTTTTAACGTCTAGTTCTTTGGGTTTTAATTCCAGTACGAATTTTAGTTTTCTTCTTTATGTTTTAAAGGAATTGTTTTAACTACCCTAGTAAAGGAGGCGTTTCGTATGCTTAAACATCGAGACCTACATGAATGCACAGAGCTCTATGAGCTATTATCACACCCTTCTGTTTTCCCTTTTGTCCGTCAAAAAGCCACATCAGCTGATGAATATTGGTTTATGACAAAACAACTGATTGAAGAAGAAGCGAAGGGACTCGCTATTTCAAGGACAATTACTGATGATTGGGGTCAACCAATCGGCACCATTAGCATTCATGATGTCGAGGATGGTGCAGGCTTTTTAGGAACGTGGATTGGACTCCCTTATCAAGGGCAAGGTTATAACCAAAAGGCGAAAATGCTTTTTTTGAATGAACTTTTTTTTGACTATAACTTCCATACGGTATTTCTCCGTATTCGTGTTGAAAATATAAAATCACAGCGTGCAGCCTTAAAGCTACCCTATATTATGAGCGCGAATGAAAGTCACCCAACATTATTAACACAGGTTAATAGCGGTGAGGCGCAATTTAATTTATATAAAATTCCAAAAGACTTGTTCTACCTTACAACAGCCAATCAAATGGCAGAAGGCGAAGAACAAGCGATGTAATCTACTTTGGATTTTCATAAAAAAAGCTATGTGTTCTGTCTTGAGACATGCACATAGCTTTTTCTGTTTGCTACTATTAATTGCTGTATTGTGCTTAAGTACAAACTTTGCATTAGGCACTGACTACCAAATCTACTTTTTATATTGTAAAATCAATTTTGCCATTTCTTCTGGCGTCTTCGGTCTTTGTGTTTTCTCCATTATTGCAACCATTTCTGCTTTACGCTCTGTTAACACATGAACCGATTTTTTAAAGGATTCCTTTGTTAACTCTTCCTCTTGCAATACTTCCGCGTAACCCTGTCTTTTAAATAAGTTGGCATTTAATATTTGGTCACCACGACTTTTCTGTGCAGATAATGGTACTAATAACATCGGTTTGTGAAGTGCTAAAAATTCAAAAATCGAATTGGAGCCAGCACGTGAGACGATAAAGTTTGCCGCATGTAATAAATCCGGGAATTCTGTTGTCACATATTCAAACTGCTTGTAACCAGGTATAGACTCTAATGATTTGTCGTAATTTCCTTTACCACATAAATGAATGATCTGAAACTGTTTTACAAGCTCCGGTATATTTTGACGGAGCGCGTCGTTCAAGACAACTGATCCTAGACTCCCACCCATCACAAGAAGAACAGGTTTTAATGTTGTAAAGCCACATAATGATAACCCTTTTGCTCGATCTCCCATAAATAACTCTTGGCGAATAATGGAGCCTGTGCAAGTTGCCTTTTCTTTCGGTAAGTGCTGTAAGGTTTCTTCAAAAATCGTGAAAATGTGTGATGCAAATGGTAGTGCAAGTTTATTGGCCAAGCCAGGTGTAACATCTGATTCATGAATGACTACAGGAACACCAGCAAGTTTTGCAGCCATGACAACGGGTACAGAAACAAAGCCCCCCTTTGAAAAAATGACTTGGGGTTTCACTTTTTTGATAATACGAAAAGCCTGCATAATTCCAGCAAGCACTTTAAAAGGATCTGTAAAATTTTTCATCGAGAAATAACGACGCAATTTCCCACTTGAAATACCGTAAAACGGAACATTTGGAAACGCCTCGCCTATTAATTCTTTTTCAATGCCCTCGTCTGAGCCAATATAATGGACATCATAACCTAGCTCTTGTAAAGACGGGAGTATCGCTTGATTGAGCGATACATGACCAGCTGTCCCTCCACCGGTTAAAATGATTGTTTGTTGTTTCACATTAATTCTCCTATTCCATCAATTAGGCATTAGCATAATTGCGTCCGGAATCGACTTTGTACTTAGGTTTGCAGATGTTGTTTGCACGAAAACGTAGTGCTATCGCAGCGACAGCAACTGTTTTGTCTGTGCGAAAGCGCAGCGACAGCAACAACAACAACAGTTAGCCGTTATCGCATGGATGCGTTGTTTTTTAGGCTAACATCCTTTTTTAAATACTTTCCGATTCCGTGACATCCGCTTGTAGCCATACTACTTTTTGTATACAGTCTTTTATTTTACTATATGCGGACGAAAAGATATAGATGAAGCTTTTAATTTCTTTAAGTAAACGTCTTTAGTACCGAAAACGCAGCGACAGATATATTTCTTCTTGTACCTCTTTGGTGTAGGTATATAAAAACCGCTAAGCTGGAAATAACGCATCTATGTTATCCGCTTAACGGTTATTTAAACCTAACAAAGTGGCTTTTTTTAATGGTACAATTAATAAATCTTAATTACAGCGAGGTATAATAATGAAGATTATTGATTTAACTCATACATTAACTGAAAAAATAACAGTCTACCCAGGCACTGATCAACCATCATTAACAATAATATGTAATCATGAATCTGACGGATTTAAAGAAACAGCTTTAACTTTGACTTCACATACTGGCACGCACATGGATGCGCCAAATCATATTTTTAAAGACGGTATTACATTAGATGTAATCTCAGTGGAACAATTTGTAGGTAAAGGTTTGGTCATCGATTGTAGTGATCTTACAGAAGGTCAAAAAATAACTTTAGACAGAATTTATAAGGTAAAGGAAAGAGCTGATCAAGCTGATTTTCTTTTATTTTATACAGGATGGGATCAATACTGGGGAACAGATAAGTATTTTGGTGACTACCCTCACATGACAGAAGAGGTTGCTGAATACCTAATTCAAAGTAATAAAAAAGGTGTAGGGCTCGATGTCATAAGCATCGACTCAATGACAAGTTTAACAAACCATAAGAAAGTACTATTTGACTCTAATTTTGTCATCGTTGAAAATTTAACTAATCTCGGTGAAATCGGCAATGAACTGTTCACGTTTTATGCCCTACCAATGAAATACGAAAATGCTGATGGTGCTCCTGTCAGAGCTATTGCAATATTATAAGAACATGCAATAACCAGGTACTCAATCGAGCGCCTGGTTATTAGTTTATTGCTCCGGAACTTTTTCGAAATTAAATCCGTTAAAAGAGACAATTCGTCATGATCCTGTACTTGCTTTTTCGAGATACTACACTTTACAGTGCAATGTTGGCTCCACCCATATAACATCTCGGTTTACATGGGTAACAACCTGGAAACCAAACTCTACATTCGCAAGTGACTTGTATTTTTTATTTAAACAATTTCGCATCTGCCCAGTCGGCATGATCATTGTCAATATTATCATTTGCATTAAACGCAACTAACTCAAGTGTATTTTTTCCCGCAATATCTACTTCCACATGTTCAGCTGGTTCGTTGGATTTTTTTACCGGACTTATATATAAAATTTTACCATCGGCAATTATCACAAAATTCACAGAACCATGACCTGGCGCTACTTGATCATCTATTCCTACATCAACTGTAAATTTAGTATACTGTCCATTCAAATTATACTTAATTGAACTATTTGCATGCGAGCCAATCCCTTTGTCATACTTCACACCTTTAATAGATAACTGTGTTTTATAAAACGATTGGTTTTTATTATAAGAAAAATAATCAGGTGTCATTTGCTCAATATCTCCTGTAACTGAAACTGGCGTTAATTCATCACTTAAATACACAGAGACAGGTGCAGCTAAAGTAGTTGTATTCCCGCTTACAAAAAATGTACCAATAGTAAGCATTAAAACCACAGCCAAACTTAATACATTAAATCGAAAACCTTTTGGATTAAAAACATGCTTTGTGTTTTTCAAATCATATCCCCTTTCGATTTTGAAGTACAATCATATCTTTACATAAATAACCAAAATTTTCAAGAACTTTACTTTTATAATTAGGATCAACAGCAAAACGTGTGGTTGATTTCCGTTCCGACCGGGCGCTTTGTTGCTGCCGCTACGTTAACACTACGCTTTCGCACAGAAAACATCCGCTGCGCTGCAGGGTCTCGGGCCAACACGATGTTGGTCACGAAGGCGCTATCACAGGATGTGATGCTTTTAGCCTTCGTTCCTCTATTGCTAATCCCCGAGGAGTCGCCCAGTCTCCACTCCAATCAACTATTTACATAGTAGACGTTTTAACAAAAATCATCCACATTTTTTGTGATGAACCTATAATTGTAAATATTGTTAAAAATCAAAATTAGAATATAAAATAAAAACGTAATCACTTTATTACATTGACCTACTGTCTATGAACATTTTTCTCGCTCCTCGCTAGAACGTTTGATTTTAATTTTAATTACCTCAGAATAAACGCTCGCATTTTGTAAAAAGAAAATAATATGAAATTAAAAAAACTCAGGTACTCACATTTAGTGAGCCCTGACTTTTGATTACCGGATAGTTATTTTCAAAAAAGAAGAGTTCGTTGAAACTGATGATGTAATACTGTATTCCCTTCTTGAGGAATTCCTGAATTATTTATCCCCCATGTATTAAAGATAACAGGGTCACCGGGAGCTAAAGAGGGTATAACCGGATCAGGTGGGTGCATTACAAACACCTCATAAACAGGGTCAACTGATTGCCATGCATTTTGCGGAGTTGCATGAACGGTGAGGAGTTTTTTAGCTGGAATAGTAAATGTAAGAGGCTTAGGTATTCCATTAAAAAGTGAAGGTTGGGATTCTCCACATAAAAAAGCGTCCTTTGGCATTTCAGCTTGATCACAACTTTGCCAATCTATTACTGACACTGTCACTGTTTGAGATGTATTTGTTCTATTTAGAAGCGTAACCACAATCGTCTCTGTTGCTGGATTTCTCCATATTGCTCCTGTCGTAAAATTATTAGGAACTTGAGGTTGAGCAGAACTACCGAAACAAACTGGACATGAAGAAACTTTATTTAATCGAAATACATTATTGTTGCAATCACAATTGCATGAGGATTTTTCCATTTCACTACTCCCTTAAATTCAATTGATAATAATAGGATATGACTATTTATCAATATAGTTTAGGAATACTAGATATTAATTGTATGGTTTAATTGATTCGGCATTCAATAAAATGCTTCATTTCGAGAATAGCGTTATTAGCAACCGCCTGTGTCGTGTATGTTCGTGCGATTAGCTGCCTCTTTATTGATTATGCACATTAATAACACCAAGGAAGGTTTTTTACAACACAAAAGTGAAAAAATCTCTCTACCTACCAAGCATAAATTTCCGCTCAATTATGTAGTATAAAAAAAGATGTCCACTAAGCCTTTTACGTCTTAGTGGACACTCTATTATTCAATAAAGCTATTATTATTTTTGGATAAATTGTTGTGTCCAGTAGTTACCTGACTTCACATAGCCAACACCAATATGCGTAAATTTCTCATTTAAAATATTCGCGCGGTGACCTGGTGAATCCATCCAAGCTTGTACTACTTCTTGAGGTGTACGTTGACCTTGTGCAATATTTTCACCTGCACTCTTATACGTAATACCTAAAGCTTTCATACGATCAAATGGTGAACCGAATGTTGGGCTTGTATGTGAAAAATAGTTTTTAGATTGCATATCTTGTGATTTTTCACGAGCAGCTGCCATCAGTTGATCATCCGTTTTAAATGGTGCTAAACCAGCTTTTGTACGTTCTGCATTTGTTAATTTTACAACCTCTTGTTCAAAAGCATTCACATCTGAAGTAGTTGTTGATGGTTTAGATTGAGTTGGTGCAGTAGCTGCATTATCTTTTTGAGCTGTTTGTGTATTGTTAGTTGTTGCTTGTGTATTGTTAGTTGGTGTTTGATTTTTTTCTGGTGCTTGAGTTTCTTTTGATGGTGCTTGTGTTTGCGGTACATTTACATACCACTTATAATTTGACCATTGATTATTTGACCATTTATGATAAGAAACTTTATTACAGTCTGATGTTGTGTTCCCCTCTGTAGTATTTGCTGCAGCGGAAGCCATTTGAATTGGAGCTGCTAATAAAAATGTTGCACAAATTGCAGTTAGTGTTTTTTTCATTTTTGCAATTCCTCCTTCTCTGCAAACAATCGTAAAGGACGAATTTAATAAATTTCTTACCAGCATCTGCTAACAACACCATTGGAGACATAAATTCGCATCAAACAGAGGGTTTTTGACTATAATTTTTAGCAAGTTCCACCAGCCTATGAAATACTTACGTTTCAAATAGGGTTGACACTTCTAAAAAACTATTAAATATTTTCAATATTCAAGTAGCTATACGTCCTCCTTTATTTTACTAATCCACAAAAAAATCTGCCATGATTACTACTTTAACGAGACAACTATTAGTAGTAATCAGCAGATTTTATATGTCTATATATAGTGAAGCCTACTATTTATTAATACCTATAACATTTAAGCTACTTACATCTTCACCAATAATAACGAGTTTCGCAGGCATTTTTACGTATTCTGGAAGCCATTGGACCATGCCATACGCATATTGAAACAGGAAAGGATTTTTGACACCTTCTAATGGCACATAACCTTTCATTCGATACACGGTTTCAGGCAATGTGCGTACCCAATCCTCAAATTGCTCCTGTGTAAAGTCAACGTCATTAAATTCAACTAATCGTGAACCGAGATGCATTGATGCTATTGGGGTTTTTACAACGTCTTGTTTATCCACCTGAGCTGTTGCCTTTAAATCTTCTAATAAACGTAACGGTACTCGACCATTTGTAGTTTGCAAAATAAAGGCATGAGGATTAAAGCCTTGTAGCTCATAAACAACCTGTGCCTGCTCTGCCTCTGTTAATAAATCCGTTTTATTGGCCAGCAATAAATGTGCATGACGGATTTGCTCCATAAATAAGGAGCGCACTTGTGGGGTTAATGTTTCTCGATTTAACCACAGCTTCGAGTCAGCAACCGTAACAATTCCTTTGATATTTAACTGTTCCGCAAATAACGGTGAATAAACAGCGTCTAAAGCTTCAACAGGATGTGCAGCACCAGTTGTTTCTATAATTAAGACATCAAAGTCACTATCTAATAGAAGAGATTGAATTTGTGCCTCTGTTTTTTCAGCGCCAGAGCAGCAAATACAGCCCTCTAGCATTTCCTTTAGCGGAATATCCTTTTCCACAGCCTGTGAGTCAAATGGAAGCTTGCCAAGCTCATTCATAATGACAGCAGGCTTTAAATTTTTTTCCTTTAGTTGTCGAATAACATCTGTTAGCATGGATGTTTTTCCGCTACCTAAAAAGCCACTAAATAAGTATACGTCCTTCACAATTATTACCTCCGATAAAAAAAGCTGTCGCAAAAGGCCACTTGAGACGCCTGCTGCGACAGCTACTTTGTTAGTTTGTAGTTTACTCAGTTTTTGCTGGTGTACCAGTAAGCAGTTCTTTTGCTTTTAACAATTGAGGATCATCTGCTTTTATTTTAGCACGTAATGCATCCATTAAAGCATACGTTGTATCGCCAGTTAAAACGCCAGTTTCTTCAAGACCACTTGCAGCTTGCAGTTTTTTTACTGCACGTTCTGTGTTTTGATCAAAAATACCGTTTGCTTTACCAGGCTCATATCCTAAAACTTCTAGCATCTCTTGTGCCGCTTTTACAGAGTTAGACTGCATATCCTTTTTCATTTCCATAGATGGATCTAAATATGGTAATGATGCATAAGATGGGTATGACACTTTAACATCTGGAGCAATTCCTTTTTCGTGAATCCAGTTACCATTTGGTGTTAGCCATTTACCTGTTGTGAATTTTAGGTTAGAGCCATCTTTTAATGGTGTGACGTTTTGCACTGTACCTTTACCAAATGATGTTTCTCCAACAATTTTAGCACCGACAGATTCTTTTAATGCTCCAGCTAATATTTCAGACGCAGAAGCACTGCCGCTATCAACAAGGACTGTTACTGGAATATTATATTTTTTACCAGCAATAGCATTGGTAATTTTCGGCTCTTCATCTTTTTGTTGTACTTGGACAATCGGTTTACCTTCTGGAACAAATAAATTCGAAATTTCTATTGCAGCATCTAGGTAACCACCTGGATTTTGGCGTACATCTAAAACGATACCTTTCAAGCCCTTACCTTCGTAATCTGCAAGAATTTTCTCAAATTCTTTTGCTGTATCTTCACTAAATGACGTGATTTGAATATGGGCAATATCCCCTTCAAGCATTTCACCATAAACTGTTTCAACCGGAATTTCATCACGGACAATTGTCATATTAAGAGGCTCAGCGTTTCCTTCCCTTTTCACGGTTAATTTTACTGGTGTGCCTTTTTCCCCACGAATACGAGCTACCGCTTCAGATGCACTTAACCCATGAATGCTTTTTCCATCTACAGTTAAGATAATATCTTTCGGTAATAGCCCCGCTTTTTCAGCAGGTGAATTTTTAATAGGTGACACAACTGTAATAGAGCCGTTACGCTCTTGAATTTCCGCACCAATTCCTTGGAAACTAGAAGACAAACCAGACTTAAATTGATCTGCTTCTTCCTTCACCATGAAATCAGAATACGGATCACCTAAAGCGTCAAACATGCCATTAATTGCGCCATCGACCACTTTCGCATCGTCGATATCTTTGTAATAGTTGTTTTTAAGCAAATCATAGGCTTCGTACAATTTTGAAAATTCCTTACGCACAGTCGGTACTTTTACTTCCACTGCTTTCTTATCTCCAAATGTTAACGCAAATATTGTTAAGCCTGCAGTAATAAGGATTGTAAAGAACATCAGCATAATAAATTTAAACGGTTTCATTTGTATAAATTGTCCTGCTGGTTTCACTTCAGTAGGGGGTGTTTGTTCTGACTGCTGTTCTATACTATCTTTTTTCTGTTCATCCATCTTGATTGTCACCACTCTCATATACACTAACTTGTTGTCACACTATTACCATCTTAACAGGTTATAGAGAAGACGAAAAGAAAAAGACTGTCAAAATTTCACGACAAATCTTGTCCTACAACAATCTTCATAAAATCCAGCATTCTTAGTCACTATATTGTTAGGCACATTATTCTATGTAGATGTTATTGCTTTAGATTTTGTAAAGTAAAGGTGCCCTTGAAGCACTTCTAAAGGCACCTCTATTATCTGCTAAGTTGAAGGTATATAATGGTACTGCTTTTCTATTTTACCCGTTTCCTCGAAGCAGTCAACTAAAATCCTCATAGAATATTAGAAATTACATATCCTCCTATGCATCTTTAATATACGTAACTTGCGCCAATTTAGCATTTTTTATTTTCACCTCTGCATTTTTAGCTGCATTGATTCCTGTAAAAGTTCCTGTTCTAATACGATAATTTGCACCGTCCTGCTCAATGTAAACAAGCCAACCGAATGTTTTTTTCATCACCTGTGCCGCGCTTTCTGCTGCTGTAAGCATACTATACGTTCCCGTGAAAATTCGATATTTTTGTGTTTCTACTGGAGGTATTTGAGTATCTCCAGCTTTTTTTACCATGTCGATAAATTGTGACCAAGGTACTTTTCCAGCACGAATATTACGAGGGCAATTTTTCCCACTAAAATCATAGTGTTGAACAATATTTTGAATTGTTATATTTTCATCTTTTACAATTTTCGCGATAAGATTCACCGCATTGTCCACCGCTTTTAAATAATCTCCATCGCTATTTACGCAAATTTCCACCTGAATCCCTTGACTATTACCAACATACGTTCCTGTTGCCCAGCACTCCCAAAAATGTTCAAAGGATTGTACAGCTTCTTTGTCATCTACTTGCCAATGCCAACTAGCTTCCCTATTGTTACCATTTATTTGTAGACGTGCATGTGCGTCAGCATCAGCACCAACGCTCGTATTGTCGGTTTCATGAACGACAATATACTTTTTTGCATTATTTTTACCATTTGTAATATTCATTGCTTGTGAAGTAGATACTAGTTTTTGGCGTATTGTTACCAAAGGTTTCCCCCCCTTCTTTTTGTCATAATTAAAAAGCGGGATCATTGAACTTTAATCATACTATCTTACCTTTTGAGTTCGAAAATAGATATTAAGTTCACTCTATATTATGAACCTTTTGTAACTTCTACTATGTTTTTATAAGCATTAATAACCATATATTCGCACTAAAAATTTATTGACTATTTTGGGTGAGCGCTGAGCCGTTTTTAACTCAGTTCTTTTAATTTTTTTATAACAGAATGTACTGTTAGTCTATGAAAAGTTAGAAGCTGCCCTTTATAAATGACAGAAAAAATACCGTACGGGGTGGGTGATAATGCCATCAACTTTTCTCTATCCTTAAGATCAACAAGCTGAACTTGTATATTCAATTTATTTGCACCAGCTATAATATTTTCTGTTGCGATTTCAACATATGGACATTGGAATGACCGTAAAATCGTTAAGTCGTTAAATTTTTTTAATCTGTCCTCCCAATCATTCGGAAAATATGGTTGTTCGACTTCGTTGCTCAATGGGTAGATAAGTAATTCAAAATCATAGGGCGCCGTATCTATAAGTTGAAAATCGTTTTTCAAAAAAATCTCTTTACTTGGTGCCCATGACGTTTTTGAATTCGTAATAACAACAACCCCTTTTTTTGCTAGCTTTTTGGCATCTTCTATACATTTATTGATTAATCGAGTTCCGTAACCTTTTCCAACTGTACTTACCCATAAACAGTGAATCACTAAATAACCGTCTGCATATACCACTCTTGAGGAATTTTCTGCTTCTGTATATTCAATAAACCCAACTTGTTTTTTATTGTCGATTACTTGCACATATTTCAAGCCTTCCTCAAATCTATTGTTCAGCCATTTGTTCTTATTTAAATATCCGCTTGATTTCTTCTTACTTCTAAGACAAAAACTCCCAGTTCCCTCTAAAAACTCATTATTACATTCAACTAATTCAACGTTACACAACAATACCAACCCCCCTCGTATCTTTAGGGTAATTGTACCTTTTTTGAATGATGAACAAAATATATGATTGATTTCCGTTCCGGTTGGGCGCTTTGTTGCTGTCGCTTCGCTTTCGCACAGATAAAAACATTTGTTGCTGTCGCTTCGCTTTCGCACAGTTAAAAGCATTTGTGCTATCGCTCCGCTTTCGCACAGATAAAAGCATTTGTTGCTATCGCTTCACTTTCGCACAGACATGGCTTTCTGGGGGCGTCCAATAAGCCGCTTCACTCACGTTGCTCTATCATTTCTAGAAAATGAAAAATCAGGCTATTTACAGCTTTAGCCTGATTTCCCAACGGAAAAAAATTATTAATTTTAACAAAAATATTATTTGAAATTCTAAATTTAAAAACAAACGTACATATTTGAAGCCTATTTGTTTTTGTCTTTTTTATTTTGCACTTCGAGTAATTCAGAAACTGTGACAAATTTATATCCTTGCCTTTCCAGCTCAGGAATTATTTTTTCTATTGCTTTTACGGTTTGATGACGATTTCCGCCTCCATCATGAAAAAGAACGATATTTCCTTCTTTGACACCATTTAGCACAGTGTTAACAATTCTATTCGTACCTGGACTTTTCCAATCTAAAGTATCTAAATGCCATGACCACATAACAACTTTATATCCTTCTTTAGCAATCGCTTGAATCATTGAATCTGAATACTGTCCTTCAACAGGTCGGAATAGAGTAGGCTTAAATCCTGTGATGTTCTGAATGACGTCATTCGTTTGATTTATTTCATTTAGTAAATTCGGCACATTCGTCCTTAGAGGATGCGTAAATGTATGGTTGGCTAATTCATGACCTTCCTTATACATTCTTGATATGACCTCTGGATTTTTTTGCGCATTTTGACCAACAATAAAGAAAGTAGCTTTCGCATGATATTTGGCTAATACATCTAAAATCTGAGATGTGTATTTCCGATGTGGACCATCATCGAAAGTAAGGGCAACAATTTTTTCATCCGTATTGATCTCCCAGACAATTTGTCCTGCTTCTTCATAATACTTCCTTCCTTTATTTTCATATTTCTCTGCGCCGACTATTGCATTAAAAAAGGAAACAGTTAAAAGGCAAATAGGCAATAAAAACAGGAGTTTTTTCAAATCTTCACTTCCTCAAATAAAATATTTAGTACCTTATTATTTGAGGAATGTTAAAAAAAATGCTCTTTTTTGATTTTTTGTTGCAGTGTATACTTCAGTAATAGCAGTTAGAGGATTTTGAATTAAAACGTAGGATACTTTTTATCACTGACTAAATAGCGAATCCTGTTACTAACGATTCAAAAACTGCTCATTCATTTTAAATTTCTGTTTCAAATGATGTTCCAAATGTTCAAGATAATCTTGACTAAGCCACTGTAGAGTTCTTAGTTGATTATTTTCAAAGCCACATTTTAGAGCAAGCTTTTCATTAGGAATTTTTTCATAACATATATAATTTTTTATTTAAGCTCACCCATATTTCATTAAAAGGTAAACTCTTGATACCCTTGAATTTTCACCCAATGAACTTGGTCATACGGTGTTAATAGAAAGGGTTGCTTTTCGTATTGTATTTTAATGAACCTATCCAGATCAATAATGGCTGAGTCGCATCTAATCTTATTTTGACCACTTTTGAGGCGCTGATCGTTGTGAAATCTCTAGTTCAGACATATGACGAAATTCGCTAGGAATGTTATCAATCCAAAAAAGTAATTGATCTATAATTCTAGGCACATTTTTCACACCCCTATTGCTATTGAAATTAGCTATTTATAAAAACTTAAATAATAGTCAATTAATTTAATGACTTCATATATTTTTTTATATTCTTTTTCTATTTTATAGGAAATAAACAATATAGCTAAATTAAAACTTAAAACTGCTAGAGCGACGATTTGGACAAGTGAAATCCCAGTCATCAATTTAATATTGATTGCTGAGGCAATTATTGTAATCAATGATAAGATGACACCACATAATGTAATAAAAATCGGCTTTGATCTAATAATTTCATTTGCTTGCAATTTTAAAACATCTAGTAAAAAACGAATTTCTTGCAAATTATATTGTTGATCAAAAATGACGAAATAGGACATATAAACATCGTTTGTTATAT
Organism: Lysinibacillus sp. CNPSo 3705; assembly: GCF_028674935.1. NCBI lineage: Bacteria > Bacillati > Bacillota > Bacilli > Caryophanales > Bacillaceae > Lysinibacillus > Lysinibacillus sp. CNPSo 3705. Next base: position 13,264 of record NZ_JAQZSD010000044.1, read on the forward strand.
TTTCATTCAATATATTTTTATGAATTTTTCTCACTAATCGATCACAAAAATCTTTATCTAATGCTTTTTCAGGTACGAATAGTTCCTCTTTATTTTCAAAAACATTTGTGCCGGGATGCTTCAAACCCCTCATCCTCTCATACTGGTTTACCTGATTTAATGACCTTATTAGGAAAACTCTTTTATAACTAAAACATAGTCACCCAAATTTTTCAGATATTTAAATTATATGAAGGGATGGAAAGGTAGTATGTTAGTTTGGATAAAAATTTTATTGGAAGTTTAGTGACTGCGGGAAACGTACATAAAGATCCTTAGTAAAGTTGTTGATAGACAGCTAATGCATCCGTAATATTGAACTGCTCTGTTCGTGAATCACCTTGAGCACCTACTGTTACTAGAATATACTCCTCGCCTTTAATTGTCGCTAAACTCGCTAAACATAATCCTGCTTGCTCTGTGTAGCCAGTTTTGCCGCCAATTATTTCACCCCTTGTATTTTCAATAGCCTTCAAATTTTTAAACATTCGACTCGTCACCGTCATTCCCTCTGTATGAAGATTCGTTGACTTTATTGAGTATCTTTCCGCCGTATAAATATCTCGAAAGGTGTTATTAGTTAAAGCATATTGTAAAAGTATCGAAATATCTTTCACACTCGTATAATGATCAGGATGATGGAGTCCTGTTGCATTCACAAAATGTGTGTTTTTCATCCCTAGTTGTTTAGCTTTTTCGTTCATTAACTTTACAAATTTACTCTCCGATCCAGTAATGTAATCTGCTAAGCCAATAGAAGCATCCGCACCTGAAGGTAGCATTGAACCATAAAGTAAATCTTCTGCTGTTACCTCCTCATTAGGAAGAAAGCCTGCCATAGAAGCATTTTCTTCATATAAATTTTTAAATATACTTTTAGGAAGGATAATCTTTTCCTGTAAATTCGAGATATTTTCAATTGCAACTAAAACCGTCATGATCTTCGTCAAAGAAGCTGGATAAATGATTTCGTCACTATCTTTGTCCAGTAAAATCTTATTTGTGTCTAAGTTCACTAATATAGCATTTGAGCTTTGTAAATTTACATGAAGATTTATTTCACCTTTTTTGGGCATTTCCAGCAGAGGATTATCTATTTGTTGGAATGGATATTCTTTTACAAACATGTACACCAGAAAAATAATCATCAGTAAAATGAAGCTATAAAATCCTTTTCTTTTAAACATAAAAACAACTCCTTCTATCTAACCTCTATTGAAACATAAAAGAAGGAGTTCTTGTTTTAATAATCTATGAAAGAATTCTTAAGGTTTCTTAAGAATTCGTTGGAAGCATAACAGTACTTGAAGCTCATATTGTTCCTCTATGAACACGGACTATTTCATTGGCAATTGCAAGACCAAGACCAGCTCTACACTATCATGCAAAGTCTTATTATTTAGAAAATCCAAAGAATCACACATAAAAACCACTCGTTTGATGAACGAAGTGGTTTAAGAATTATTATGTTGAAATAAAGATGGTTCATTATCTCGCTTGATCATCATAATAGGCTTCATTCGCAGCCTTTTCATTTGTGCCCTTTATATAAGCTAAAATCACATCTGGCCTTTTTAGTAACATCCAGTCACCATAATGGTCAAATCGTCTGCACGAAGTAATCATTCCATTTTTAATCGTTCCGTATTTTTTACCGTGCTTCTTGCCCCACTGTTTTAAACGCTTAGCAAAATCAGCATCTTCAGCCATTAGCATATTTTCATTAAAACCATTTATTGCCTGAAAGTCTTTTTTATAGCACCAAAAAATCCCTACAGAAATAAAACCATACTTAATCAGTAAAGGAACAATTAGTAGCATGCTAGATACTACTATACCTAAAGACATTCTTTCAAAATTTCCGTTCACGCCTCCTCCAATGAATTGGTTGGATGCTAAGTGCTTTTCAACTTCAGTTAGCATGTGCTCTGTCATTCGAGTATCAGCATCAATTGTAACGAGAATTTCGCCTTTTGCTAACGCGGCTCCAGCATTTCTAATTTTAGATAAATTTTTATCGGTATTTTCCAATGTCACACAATTGTAGGATTGTGCAATTTCTTTCGTTTTATCGGTACAACGGTTTAACACAACAATAACTTCTACTTGTTCTTTATATGGTTGTGCTGCCTTTGCAATCGACTCTAGACACCCTCCAATATAGTTTTCTTCGTTATGAGCAGGTATTATAATTGAAAATTTCACATCATGAACATCTTTTATAAAAGGTGTACTTTCCGACATATAAAATCTCCCCTAGTTCTCGTTATTTTAATTTAAGTATACATGTAAACGCTTTCCTCAATATTTTTATTTTTGGGTTTTTATGTCTATTCTGTAACAATATTTACACTGTAGTAAAATGAATTAAGTTCCATTTTGACATCACATTCAATTTTTCGGTCAAAAAAATAGAGTTGATTTTGTGATTATCAACTCTTTCGTCTTATTTTATTTAGGGTTGTTATTCATTAGAACTTCTTTTATTTGATCTGCTTGAGATGAAAATCGCCGTTGAAAAAATAAACATTCCAGTACATAGCCACATTGTTATCCCATCCCATTGACCGTTGAATATTGTAATATTTGTGAGGATGATAAATTGCATGACACAAGTTGCTATATATAGCGCTAAGGGATAGTTCATGAAACCGCCTCCATTCGAAGTCTCCATTTATTATATTATTCAATAAATACTGAAAAAATTCTTTCAATAATGAACAAGAGTACTGCAAAAAAATCATTGCAGTACTCTAAATCGGATAGGCTTAACTTCCAAATGCGAAAATAAGCTCTGTTTCACAAGCTATTTCTCCGTCAACTGTTGCAATTCCTCGCCCTTTACCAATGGCACCCTTTAAGCGTGTAATTTCCACTTCAAGACGCAATTGATCACCAGGTTTAACTTGTTTTTTAAAGCGACAATTGTCAATACCCGCCAGTAATCCAAGTCGGCCTTGATTTCCTTCTTTTGTGAGCATAATAATGGCACTTACTTGAGCTAATGCTTCGACAATTAACACACCTGGCATCACTGGATAATTCGGGAAATGTCCATTAAAAAATTCTTCATTGATCGTTACATTTTTAATGGCTACCGCTCTCTTCCCCTCTTCTAATTCCAATACTCTATCCACTAACAAAAACGGATAACGATGTCTAATAACTTCTTGTATTTGTTGAATATCTAACATAAAAAAACCTCCAATAATATTGTCACCTAATTCTATCATTAATTATTAGTAGTTGGTACTATTTTAAGTTTAAAATAAAAGCCACAATCCCATGGGTGTGACTATATATTTTTTAATAATAATCTTGCTTTTCATATCTCAAATAATCGGAGGCTGCTCCTAGTGCATCAACAAAAACACTATCTCCCAACATTATACAAATATAATCAAATCATTTTCTGATTTTTATAAATTGTTGTTTTCACTTCTTTTCAACATTTCATTATCGACAGGTATATAGAAGATAGCATATAATATTTTTTGCATTCAATAAGTTAATTATATTATTCTCTTAATTGAATGTTTAGTTTATTAGAATAGGATGGATAAATATGTTATCTTTTATTGCAATAGTTCTTCTTTTATTTTTAATTCCCGGTCCAGCTGTTATCATTACTATTACGCAAACGTTGAAAGGTGGTAAAAAGAACGGTATTTTCACCGCACTAGGCATTGGATTAGGTGATTTAGTTCATACGTTAGCAGCTGTATTAGGATTATCAGCAATTTTAATGAACTCTGCCACTGCATTTGAGATAGTGAAATATATTGGTGTTGCCTACCTAGTTTATTTAGGTATTCAAATGCTCTTAACAAAACCACAAAAAATAGAACAACCAACTGTTGAACAAAGTTCGGCAAGTTCTTCGTTCCGACAAGGTTTTTTAGCGGAGATTTTAAATCCAAAAACTGCATTATTTTTCTTAGCGTTTTTACCACAGTTTGTTCAGCATAATGGTCAATCGATCACTGTTCAATTATTGATTTTAGGCATTACTTTTGTTGTCATGAGTGCTTTATATACTATTTTGTTAGCTATTATTACAAGCTTTATTGGTGAAAAAATTTTTACGAAGACAACAAACAATGGCTCACGTTGGATTGAAAAGGCAGTTGGTTTCGTTTATATAGGTCTAGGCGTTAAATTAGCACTTCAAACTCAAAGTAGATAATATATAGTTTCTTAGGGAGAACACGATAAATACGTGCTCTCCTTTTATATTTCAAGAACAAGTCCCATCTCAACTCTTACTTCTTTTTTTTCAATATCATTATTGGAGTAACTTAATAAATCACATCCAATAAGTTGAAATCCATACTTTTTGTAAAATTGAATTGCAGGATAATTAGAAGTTTGGGTTTCTAAAACGATCGCCCTTACCCCTATTTCTGTTGCTCGCTTTTTCACCAAAGCCATGAACTTACTTCCAATTCCTTTATGTAGATGAGATTGATCAATATGAATATCATTAATTCTTAACACATTATGCCACTTCTCTTGGCTGATGCTAACAATTCCAACTTCTTCTTCATTTAATTCAGCAATATAGCATTCAATATCTTCTATATGATCTTCAAAAATTTCTCCTTCCAAATACTTGTGAAACGGGGTTTCGAAATGTTTTAACGTAAAATCAATTGCCCAGCCATTTTCTCGTTCTTTATAAACAACATCATAATAGTTATTGGAGACGTATTGATAGGTAATTTTTTTACCGTTAGGATAGTGTTCTTTATATATCCTTTTTATTTGAAACAACTTTAATCACCCTTTACATAGAAAATTGGTATAACTATAAGTTACAACTTGAATAGCTGATTACATTCCATATAACCACATTTGGATTTTTGGATCATTTGAATACACGTGTGCTGTTCCGTATTCATTTCTCGTTGTACGAGCTTACTTCTACTTTTCGCAAATTAGCCCTATTAATGCTGTATTATGTACAAACTTATAGACCCTTAGCAAACCAAAGGTCTATAAGCTTGATGTGCCTATTCTATTTATTGTTTAGGTGTATTTGCGGTTAGTGGATTACTATTTGCTACCAATTGTACTGGTGTCGTGCCTTGTTGAGCAGACTGTGTCATTGGTTGTTCATTATTCATTAGCCCAAAGCGTTTCATTACACCAAAAAGCGCCGCGCCGCCTATAATGCCCCATGCTAAAAATCTCACTGACGAAAACCTCCTTTCTCCATACTGAATTTTTAAAACAGCTTTAGTATTGGAAATCCTATGCGGTTTATACTGTGTTAACTGAACGAGTTTTTTGTTCATTTTACAGATTATTTGTAAAAATGAATACAGTAGAATAAAATAGGATAAATTTCAAATTAATATTAAAATTCTTCAATTGATGAAATCCCACAAATAGAAATATTATATGAAGAACTTTTTTAGAAATGTCAAAACTCCAACCTCAAACAGGATGTAGAGTTTCTTAAAAACATAATTTTGGGAGAAAAATCAGATATTTTTGTTGCTGAATTACATAACAACATTGTAGGATTTTTAAATTAGATTGCTTGGAGTTAAGGTTTTTTACCAGAAACTATTGGCGCTATTAACATGTATGACAAACATGGATTTATTGAACTATGCTAACAGAGCTTTAAGATATGTAAGATGTTAGAGCCTGCGTTAAACAAAGTGCGAAAGTATAGCGACAGGTACATAAGTTTGGTCAAGAAAAGTTATCTAAACTAGCAATCATCTCACTACATATAATGGAGTGAAATTCTGCTGGAGAAGTTAAATAAAATCTTTCCAAGTAAAATCAATACTTAAAATACCAATTGGAAGTTCGGTAGCACTATAGTTTTTTTCAATGGCCACTTTTGGTTTACGGAAACATACAAGATTATTATAATAACCAAAAGCTCTGCAAATAGATGGACGTACCGAATGAATGCCACATCGGTCATTTATTTCGTCATAAAATATGCAGGTTCCATAAAAACGTTGTTGATTTTTTAAATCTTGGCGCATTTTTTTAGGCATCGCCTTAATTTTCTTTTTTATTTTCTTTAACTCTTGTTCTGTAATTGGAACAGGCCCACAACATATCCCTCTACAACCTTTACAAGGTAATTCTTCCATAAAACAATCATCCCCTAGAAAAAGCAAGTGTTTTAATTCGTTTATTAATTGGATTTTCCTTAATTAAGTCAAAAAATAGGACTCTCCTGGCCAGGAGAATCCTATTTTACACTTTAAATTAATAATTGTAAATTATAGCATAAATGAATTTTTTTGCCAATTTATTAGTCTTTATAATTTCTAGTATCTAGCATCATATTAAAATCCTCTTAAAACATCAGCTTTAAATTTAATAAGTTCTAGTCCTACAATTTACGCTTTATGGAAGTCACGCAATTTAATTTAACCTTTAATTACGAATAAAGGTTTACAATTTATCAATTAACTTCTATGGTAAAAATGTAAGAAGAACTTCCTTTTTCCCATCTTCCAGAGATAACAAATATATACGTGCCTTTTTCATTTGGTGCAGAAAAAACATTACCCTCAACTTTTATTTTTTTACTTTCACCCAAATGTTGCATTTCTACTTCTATTTCATCAATGGATTGTTTCTTAAAATTGATTTTTATTTCACTTTGAGGGGATACAGAAAATGGATTTTATTATTATCAATTATTGATGATGGAGAAATTTTATCAACACATTCTGAACCTGTAAATTTACTCCAACAATAAGTACCTTGTAATACTGTAATCTTTTTACCTTCTGACAATATAATTGGCTTAGGTGGACCAGCATTAAGTAACATGATAATCAACAGAAATGCGACCGTAAAAAAAGTAATTATACCTATCTTTACAGCTTTCATTTAAACCCTCCCACCAAGTATCAGAAAATTTAAAAGGGTCCCAAAACATTCCTTTCAACTTATATTACCATATAGGTAATTTTCCGTGGTTAACATACATAGAAAAGTAGCATTTGAAACTAATCTCCACTTATTTACTGTCATTTGGTGAGTTCCCTTGATGCGAAGGAAGTCTCCTAATTTAACGCTCTCTCCACAAAAATGCCAGCCATATTTTCCTGTTATTTTTTCTTCTTTACTATGCTTAAATACTAATAATTGCCGTTCACCAATGAAGCTATTTAGATGTGAAATATTCGCTTTCTTGCCACTCATTTTCTTTTGTTAAAACTTTATTCAACAAGTTTCGAACTATTTTCATGTTGAATTATGTCGTTGGACTCTTTATAGGCGCAACCTCTAATACCAATCCACGAATTGTAACGAAACCTATAATTCTTTTCACTTTTTCCCCTTTTATTGTGTAACGGTTATTTATCATTTTTGTTACAAAATTTATCCTTGTCATTTCCGTTATATTCTAAGTGTAATTGCACAATCTAAACTGTAACTAAACAATAACGGAGGTTATCGCAATGAAAAAATTCCTATTTATCGGAGCAATTTCAGCATTCCTGTTAACTGCTTGTTCTTCTCATGATGAAGCTCCAGCTAGTGAACAAGCGGAAGCAAAAGAAAAAACCGTCAATGCTGAGACAAAAGAAAATCTTGAGAAAAGTTTTTTATATGAATCGGAAGATCCGTTTACAAAGTGATTGAAGAGGACAGATAACTAATTAAGGTTATCTGTTCTTTATCGTGTATTTTCCAAATACATCCCATCACTGAAATCTCTTCGTTTAAAAAACACGTTATGGTTAATCGTTTTGGAGACTATTAATGTAATCAATCTTATCATGTGGAATTTAATCAATAATTTTTTCCTTAATTTTCAAATAAAATAAACTAATGGATTTAAGAATAGAAGAACTTGATGTACATAAAATTTTATAAAAACACCCAAATAAAAAAATAGATGTCGATTTGTATATATTAGAAAAAGTAGCTACTCAAGTTGAGCGCTACTTATTCTAATACCTTGTGTTTTATTTTGACTTCTTTAATAAGCAATTATACCTATATTTAGTAACGCATCTTCTGAAAACCAATTTGGACTATGCGAATTTCTTGTAAGTTCTTTTCCATTAGCTGAATTATAATAATGGACATCATATTCCTCTTGATCGTGTCTATAAGTTTCTTTTTCAGGTTTATTTTCTTTTTTAGCCAGAATATAATAAGAATATTGTGTACGTGTAGCTTTATAATACCCATTTAAAGAATCTTCTAGTACTGCATTGCGGAAACTAATACCCAGTGAGGTTAATAATATACCTACTGCAACGATAGGGTGCGTCCATATTATAGTGATTGCAGCAGCGACTACAGAAAGGGCCACATCCTTTTTAAAGTCAAATACATATTTATCAATTAAATCTTTTTTGCTTTTCCCATATAAAGAACCACATTGTTTTATTGCCTCCATACATTTAGACGCAATAAATGAATAAGGTCTAGGAAGAGTAGTCCCCTCAGTTATTGATGACTCTTCTTTGATAAAATCATTAACATTATATGTTTCTTTTACATTATTTTCAGTAAATATAATTTCTTCTGATTCAGATTGTTCAACGTCAACTATCTGATTGTAAATAATTTCATCAGAGTATTCTCCATCTTCCTCCATTACTCTGCTCGAATAATCAATTAATCTCCCATTTAAATAAGTATTAACCCTAAATTCATTATCGTTGATAAGATATTCTAATTTAGTTGTATTTCCTAACTCATCTACGAAACTTTCAACATATCCGTTACTTATACTTTCAGGAATTGATGATTTTTCTTCAGCTTGAGTTTGTAAAGGTTGTAAAAATGTTGATAAAAATAAAATCCCAACTAAAAAAATAGTGAAAATGCTACGCTTCATAAAAATTCCTCCTTCTACTTTTTATTACTAATTCAAATTTCTGCATAATTAAGTGGGAATCTGCGTTTCATAAAAAAATCTATCCTCCCATCATTTTCCACTTAATATAAATTTCTACAAATATCCCAAAATCCCTCTGCATTATTAAATATTATTTTAAATCTAGTTGAAAAATGCCTTGAAAAGCGTTGAACCCTAACATCAAGCAAAGTAACGTACCCATAAGTTAAGTAACCAAAGAATGCTGGAAATAAAAAAATCCACCTCATATAAGATGGATACTTCTAATTATTTTAATTGTTTATGTTAAATGTTCATTTTTATATTTCAGAACCTTGGATATCAGTAACTGTTCTGGAGTAAAGGAAACCTTGCTTTAATTCACTTTATACACTTTAGCTATATCCCCTGGTATCAAACTCTGTTGAATCTATAAGGTACAGTTTCATAGAAAACTGTCCATAACGAACCTGGAACGCCAGTTTGCTCTTCTGAAGCTCTATGAAAGCTACTATTAATTTTCTACCTTCACCTTTTTGGAAGGAATGTATATGTAATAATTCTAATACATAAGGAGAATTGTAGAATTTCAAAAATTTCTTACCCGTAGTATTCAAAGCAACATACATTATGGATTTTAAATTTTTAGAGACAAGACCGACTGAAGGTTCAGCTGGATTTAAAGCTGAAGCTAAGTAGAATTTAATCATCCCTTGATTAATTAAGCTTTTACTGAACTTTTTTTAGCTACTATTTAGAGCACCACCTTGTAGACCTTGCTTTAAAACATCTGTTTGCATTACGGACCTTAGAATAGTTCATTTATAGATACAGAGACAATATACTTTATTCCAATTTTCAATCCTTATTCACTTATAATAGAAACCAATAAAACTATTCGCATTCTATGGATTATTGGTGATGAAAACCCTAAAACCGTATATTTTAGTTCTTATGCTCATGTTTTATGGCTGTTGTTAATTTTAATGCTTCATTCACTGCCCAGCTTTGATGTTCGTGGAATAAGCAATCAATTGCTTGCATTGGTTCAATCCATTTTAGGAAGTGGTCAATTTCAAATGGTTTACTACTTATTTGTCTACCCTTATCGCATAAATAAAAATAACCTTCGCTATGGTACTATTTATTGTCATTTGTAGAATAAAAATATCTCTGGGCACACCCTATAAAATGACCTATATTAATATCCATTCCCATCTCTTCAAGGGCTTCTCTTTTTAAACATTCCTCGTGAGACTCGTTTTTTCCATTCCAACACCAGGGAGGAAAAATTTATCATCACTTGTTTGAATAATCGCTATTTTTTCTTTCTGACTATTGAACATTAGACAATAAACAGCAGGTCTCCATATGTAGTCTATGCCTTCTTTTTTCTAACCGAATGTAATAATACCCACCATTAATGCTCCTCTGTCTCTGATTCGCTATTTGTTTTATCATTACGTACTAAATTGCTACGAAAGTTAAAGAAAAAACCCTGCAAAAACAGGATTTCAAACAAAATCTACTTTATTTTAAATGATCAATCTTATGAGAAAACTACAACAAACATTTACTTTAATTTTTCCTTCTTTTTATGAACAACAAACGAAATCACTGTCCCTTGGTTTGGTTTACTTTTTATTTGAAGTCCCTTACCATAATGTTGTTTTAATCGAAGATCTGTATTAAGCAATCCAATGCCAGTTGAAGTCTCTGATTTTCTGTCTAGTAATCGTTCCATTGTAGCCTCATCCATTCCAATACCATTATCTGACACAGTGATCTCAATGTACCTGTCGTAATCTACAATGCGAATATGAATATTCCCGCCATTTTCACGAGGCAAAATACCATGTTTCAAAGCATTTTCAATTAATGGTTGAATGGTCAGTGATGGAATCATGACGTCTGTGGAAACTTCTAAATCCCACGTTACATTGATACGCTCCCCAAAACGTTCTTTATGAATATACAAATAGGATCGAACAAGATTTAACTCATCCTCAATTGGAACAAGTTCATCAATATTCTGGAACTTAAATGATTCCCTTAAGAAATCACACAGTGCTTCAAGTAGCTTACTAGTACGTTCAATATCAATATCACTTAATGTAATAATGGCATTTAGTGTATTGAAAAGAAAATGCGGCTGTATTTGTGCCTGAAGCCAAGCTGCCTCCATTTGAAGCCTTTCTTGTGCAGATTGTTTAACATCGGTTAGTGCTTTTACTCTTGATCGTAGCTCTAAAGCGTCCACAGGCTTCATGACGTAATCATTAGCACCAGATAAAAATCCATTTTCAATGTCTTGAGACTGACTTCTTGCCGTAAGGAGTAACACTGGAAGTTCTGTTATTGAAAATTGCTGACGAATTGCACGTACTAATTCGTACCCTGACATATTTGGCATCATCACGTCTGAAATAACCAAATCCCACTCTTGAGACATTAATATTTCTAGAGCTTTACTACCACTTGTAACCGTTACTAGGTCGTATTTTTCTATTGAAAGTATTGTTTCGATAACTCTTAAGTTCACTGGATCATCATCGACGACCAAAACGCTAGGTCGATTTGCTTCAATGATTGAATGGTTTTCAGTTCGATTATCGAATAGAATTGGAGAAGTAGCTACTACTGACTCTTCCTTCGCATTTGATAATAGAACCTCATGTTCTGTAGCATTTTCCTCATCAGGTAAGTCTGATATTGGTAATGTGAAAGTAAATTCAGACCCTTCCCCTACAACTGAATGTACCTGTAATGATCCCCCATGTAGTTCAACTAATCGTTTACTAATACTAAGTCCTAGCCCAAATCCGCCTTCAATCATTGCCTTACTAAGGGTACCCTGCTCATATGGTTTAAATATACGTTGAATGGTGTCCTCATCAATACCAATACCAGTATCCGAAATCACAATTTCTGCCATACCGTTTTTCACATGACCTACTATTGTCACTTCACCTTCGTTCGTGTATTTCACCGCATTATGAAGAAGATTGAAAACAATTTGAATAACTCTATTTTCATCAGCAACTACTTTTGGAAAATTTTCAGGAATTTGATGAATTAACTGAATCTGCTTTCCTTCCTTCATAACATAGAGCATATCTAATACACCCGATACAATTGGCTGAATCGAAAATGTTTTAAAGTTTAGTTTGGGATTATTTTCTTTTAAACTCATAACATCTAGTAAATCATTTAACATTAATGACATACGCCTTCCGACAGATAGCACTGTTTCTAAATCCTTGACACTTTTATCACTGAGTACACGATTTTCCCTTTCCAAAACAGCTTTTGACATGTTAAGGATCCCATGAAGTGGATTGCGTAATTCATGTGACGTATTGGCAAGGAATTCATCCTTTAATTTATCTGTCTTTTGGAGCTTCATAGCAAGTTCCTTCGTTTCGGAATGGACTTTAGCATATCCTTTAAACCATAAAATAGCCAAACAAGCCACTGTAATAACAATATCAAATGGATACATAATTATTTTAATGCCAAAAATAAGAAGTAAGCCATCCCATATAAGATTATTACCAAATGCTAAAATGGCAAACAGTAAAAAAATATTACTTTTAATCTCTTTAATTGATTCTCGCATTACTGTTAGAATCGTTATAACGATCGGGATTCCTAAAATCATAATGAAAATGCCTTGATTGAATACTACATAGCGAGTAGGTAATACGATGGTCAATAATGATGCGATAGCACAGAAAATACTAAACAAGCGAATATATTTTCTCACATGCTGAGGTAACCAATGTTTTATGCATTGAAGCAGTGAGAAACCAATGCCAATCATAGAAAGATGAACTAATTTAAAAGCCCAATCGTAACTAATCGGAAACCAATAAGATAATAATTTGTCTTCGCTTCCTAATAGGAAATAAACCATACTATTAATCGATAACAAGGAAAAGTAAAGCAATCTTCTTTCTTCCATGATTCCTACAAAAAATAAGATAATGGAATAGATAGCATGTAGTAAAAAAACTACTGCTACTAGTTGTTGCATATTGATCGACAATTGAGTTTCCCGAGCTAATATATCTTCTTTTCCTAATTTAATGGAGCGAACAATTCCACCGTCACGAGGGTCCTTATAATTTGAAGCCTGAACAATAATTTCGATTTCTTTGTGACCGTTTGCTTCAAAGGATGCAGTATATGGAACATTTCTGGCAACCGCCTTTTCTGCATCCTCCCCTATTTCACCCGATTTTGCCAACGGCCGACCATTTACATATAAAACTGAAGAACTTCGCACACTCGGAACTCGAATACTAAAAGTAATATTGTCTTCTGGATTGACGAGTAATTTTAAGCGATAAGTACCGTAACCATAAGGGCTCCCCTCTCCCTCTTGTAAAGAAGAGCTCCAACCTTTAGGAACCTGTATGTATTTTGCATGATTCTTCGTAGATTCGATATGCTTTTCTTCACTAATTAACCAATAATAAGGATAAAATTCCCACTCCCCATCAAGTGTAAGAGCATGACCATCATTAAAATTCCAATTTCTTAAATCCATTTGCCCTTTAACAGCATGTGGTTGATCTGTATTATTAAATAAGCTCAGCCATAAAATTCGTGAGCCTGTTAGAAAAATGATAAACAAGCAAATGATGAGAACAATTTTTCTCTTTTTCATTAGGAATAATTGTCAAAAGGTAGTTTATGTTTTTCTGTTATAACACAAGCTCCTTAGGCAAAACCACACCTCCTACGATATATTATCGTATCAGAGTTACCATTACTTTTAAATCTATTTCTTAAACTAAAATCCGAATTTTACAAGGTATTAGTTTTGACCTTTTATACAACAGGAAGAAGGCTTTTTGATATCTGCTGTTTAGGCATCACTGAAAGTAGTTACCTGATTTTAGGGTGGCACAGCATGCTAAAATGCAACAGCTCTCACTATCATACGGAGTACCATCTAAATCAAATAAATTTCCTTTAAAATTACGATAGCTTTAACTGTTTTAGAGCATAATCTGTTGTTATTGTAATATTTTCAGGTATTTCGTCTATTGCGAACCAATGTACTTTTTCTAAAGCATGCGGTTCTTTATTTCGCACTTCCCCATTCGTAATACGAGCAGCGAAAGTAGGTGCTACATAATGAATATCTTCAGTTTGGATAATATGATTGGTTACACATACTAATCCTGTTATTTCGATGTCCACTCCAAGCTCTTCCTTAATTTCTCGTATAATCGCGTTTTCTATTGTTTCCATATAGTCAACCTTGCCACCAGGTAAACTCCAACAGCCGGCTTCAGGTGCTTTTTTTCGTAAAACAAGTAAAATTTTATTTTCCTCATTCTGGATAACTGCTCCCACGCCTACCTTTGGTAATTTTCCATTTTCCATTAATCTTTTCCTCCTCTATCAAAACTAACCTCTATCGTCGAAAGTTTGTCACTTTTTTTACAAAGGTCTTTTTATCTTAATTGCAAATTTATTTCTTTAAGTTAGATGATTACCTTCTCTCCTTTTTACCGCTTTACGTATTATAGATTGTAGAAAGGAGGTAAGTTATTATGGGCTGTTCAGGTAATGGTTACGGCACAGGGTCCGCATTTGCCCTAATTGTAGTATTATTTATTCTTTTAATTATCGTTGGCGCAACTTTCATTAGTTACTAAAAAACGACACTACCAAAATCTCAATTGCTCATACTTAAAAATAATTTATCCCTAACCTTCTAAGAATACTCAGAGTCACTATCCTCCGGTGACTCTTTTTCTTTCTAAAGATAACATCTAACGACAAAAAGCAATAACATCACTAAAGCTTTTCAGTAATCTGCTGAATCTACACCATTCTCAACACCGTTTATTCATTTAAAAAAATGTTTCCCTCCTTTATTTAAATAATCAAACATTCCTATTATATCAACTTTAGGAATATTAAGGGAGTCGAACTTTTCGCGAGAATCTCGGTTATTACATCGTTTTTATGATAAAAACCAAGACAGTCGCTATTCTATCTTGGTCCTGCCATTTTATGATTTTTAACCTTTAGTAAAGAAAAGATATTAGTATCATACGGAACACCGTTTTGGTGCATATAATTTTTTAATATCCCTTCTTTTTTAAAGCCTAATTTGGTTAGTAGTTTATTCGAAGCTTCATTTTCAGTAAATACAATAGCTCCAATACGCATTAAATCCATTTCTTGAAAGCCGAATGATAGCACTCTATTTACAGCTTCCTTTGCATACCCTTTTCCCCAGCTTTCAGGAAAAAGTGCATAGCTGATATCAGCTCTTTTATGCTCAGTAGACCATTCCTGAAAACCAATAGTACCAATAATTCCTTCTTGGTCCTTTAATGCAATTCCCCATTTTATGCCACGTTTTTCACCATAATTCTTTGAAAAATTGTTAATGATTCGTTTAACCTGCTCTAAACTTGTTAACGGATTTTGCCCATAATGGCGTAATACATCAGCATTAGAAAAGCAATCTAAAACATCTTGGGCGTCATGCTCAGTAAGTTCTCTTAACACTAAACGTTCAGTATTTAAAACAGGAAACATCATCTTCACTCCACTTCTAAATAAGGTATTATTTAACTATACCTAATAAAACGAAAGTTGCAAAACTAATTTTATATTACTATGTTTATTCAATAAATTTTGTAAAAATAATAACTTGGCCGAGACGATTCCTATACTAATGAAAATGCAAAATAGCTCTTAATAGATTGATAATGAAATAGTCCTCTCCATCTAACCAACTTCTTAAAATGTAATCCTCAACTCGTAGCGCTGATCTAATTATCATTACTTCAGGGTTAATCCCACCATACATAAGGTGATTGGCCCTGCGTTCATTACTCTATACAACATAGTATAAAGAAAAAAGGAAGTATCATTTGTTTTTTGCTGTAATATTAATCGCACAGCATTGTCCCTGTTTGATAGCACTGTATTCTCTATTTCACCAATGATACAAATTCGCCACTGTAGCTTATCAGCCCTTAATTGTGGCGCTTGCTTATATGGACCTAGACGAAATGGGTAATCCCACATTCCATCGTATAGATATTTATTTCAAAATGATTGAAAAGACAAACTGTAGAAATGGCTACAGGTATATGTGAACCACATTTTAAAATAACAGTAGAAGTAATAACATCAAAAAAGTAAAAGTATTATAAAAGCTGTTACGTATTGCTACAGCATTTTATAATATATATTACTTTTCTTCGAATAATCCTGCTATAAATTTTAGAAGGAGGGGTTTGTTTTGATTTATCCATCTTATGGAGTAAATACACCAGGTACAAATTTTGCCGTTACTATTGTTTTATTCGTGCTATTGATTATTGCCGGTCTTGGCTTATTTTATTTATTAAGAACTTTAGTATGGACTAGTGCGTAGTCTTGCCTATTATCACTAATACTCAAAAAATAAAGTGTGTTGGCTACTTTTTTACTAAGTCTTCATAAAATTAAATCAAAGAATGGGCAACCGAACTATAGAAACTACGTTTGGTTCCATTCTAGGGCTTACGTGTACACGGAAGTCCTTTTTTCATGTTTTCAAAAACACGTATGTTGGGAACTATCCTTGTCTTTCTAATAAACTTTTAAAAAATATTGATTTTAATATAATTGGATTAATACTCTTAATTTCTTCAATAAACATTTTAGTTTTATTGTTAATTTCATTTGTAAACTGTTCTTTTATAATTGGAATATCGTGAAAGGAACCATACATTGCGCCCCTTAAAAATTTATCCTCTATACATATTAGGCTATTCAGTGAAGATCCTATTTCACAATCCCGTTTTGTTACTTTTATTAGATCATTTTTTATTTTAAGCTCCAACCAAGACGAATTATTTTCTATATATTTTAAAGCGATATAATTGTGATAATCTAGTAAAGTAACAACATCATTTAATAGTTTAAAGTGAGTAAGAATAAGTTCAGAATAAATTCTTTTGGTTGATAAAGGGATATTATCCGGTGGGTATGGAATAAAATTGTGTCCACCTACGTTTAGGGTAAAAAGACCATAAATTTGATTGTATTCTTTGTCGAAAGTCAAAACATCTAATTCCCTTAACTCGTCTACATCATCCTCAAAAATCTCATATTTAATTTCGAACAATTTTAGTCACCATCATATACAAGGTATTTTTCCATCAAATGTTTAATTTCATTTTTCTACTCACGCTATTCATTTCAAAATGTTTATAAAAATCAATAGCTTTCGTATTGAATTCCCAAACGTTTAACTCAATTGAATTAACCTCTCTTTCTTTGGCCCAAGTAATACAA
Source organism: Lysinibacillus sp. CNPSo 3705 (assembly GCF_028674935.1). Taxonomy (NCBI): domain Bacteria; kingdom Bacillati; phylum Bacillota; class Bacilli; order Caryophanales; family Bacillaceae; genus Lysinibacillus; species Lysinibacillus sp. CNPSo 3705. Next base: position 30,461 of record NZ_JAQZSD010000044.1, read on the forward strand.
GCAGTAAATAATATTTTTCCAATTCCTTTTCGCTGTAGTTCAGCTTTTACACCAAAATCGTGTATGTACGCATATTTCCGGGGAACAAGCGACTCGAAAGATGGAGAAGTTTCAACACTTATGACTGCGAAACCTACTACAATTTCATCTTCCTTCGCAATTAGAATATCACTCACTTCGTTGCCAATTAGTTCTTGATAATACGTTTCAGGCATTACTGACTCCACACTTTTAAAAATCGTTGGTTCCTCCATCACATGCTCTTCATGCCCTTCTTTTACTAGCTCATTCACCGGTAAATAATCTTCATCTGTTGCAATAAAAACCTTGATTGTCATCATTTAAGCCCCCTCATTTTAATTTACTTTTAAGAGATCATGGTATTAAAGAATAAGGAATTTTAATTAATCTTAATATTGGTTCATCATCAAATGTTGTGAATGACTTTTGTTAAATGTCTACTATGTAAATAGTTGATTGGAGTGGAGACTGGGCGACTCCCCGGGGGTCAAATCATCATTTAATGGTTCGAAAATATAAGGCTATTTCGTCACTTAATTTATCTTTCCAATTATTATTTTCCTATACATCCCATTTAGCATTAAAGATGTATCTTCTTTTACTACTATATTTTCAGGTGATATTTCTTCAAAGCTTCGGCCAATATCAGTTCCTAATATGCTAATAATGGGTCTTAGCAACATTTTGGGTATGGACAGTTTTTTGTTTTTAGGGGCAAATTTATCGAAAACTATTATTTCCCCTTCTTGCTTTAATACCCTTGCCATCTCTTGAAAACATTTAGTTGCATCAGGTACTACTGAAAGGATTAAACTAGCTATGACATAGTCAAACGATTCATTTTCAAATTCAATATTTTGAGCATCCATTTCTAAGAATGTTATGGTAGAATTTTCGAACTTCTTTTTTGCTTTTCCGAGCATATCAGGTGAATAATCAATAGCCGTTATATTTAGGTTAGCGTGATTTATCAGCTCTAAATCTGCTCCTGTTCCTACACCAACAAACAGGATCTTTTGTTGATTATTGAATGGTATGGATTGAAATATTTGTTTTCGAGCATTTAAAAATCCCCCGGAATTAAAGAACTTATCGTAAATTGGAGAACCAAACTTATATATAAATTTATTCCAAGAATTATTCAATCGTCTTCACTCCCACCACATAAATTATCCCCTCTTAATCCTATAATACATCCTATCCTTCTCCTTTTGTAAAAAATCTCCTATTTAATAAACCTTTGACGATAAGTAAAAAAAACCGATTATTCATTTTTATAAATGGGTACCGGTCTTTTGTTTATCTTAAAAAATTTGTGCATCCATAGATTAATAAAGTCTCCCCATTATGTAATTTTCCTTCGTAATTTCAAACCTCAACAAAGTCGCTTCTTGACAAATAAAAAAGGCATCAAGAAACAGAAGCCCTTGAAACCTTTTTTAGTACGATTTTCTTATCCACGACCAGCTTGGAATTCCGGATATAAAGTCATTCCACCATCCGCAAAAAGAGTAATGCCGGTTACATAACTAGCTTGAGATGAAGCAAGCCATACTGCGACAGCGGCAATTTCTTCTGGCTTTCCGATATACCCCATCGGAATCATACTTTCCACATCTGCACGTTTTGCTGGATCTGCAAATTTTTCTGCATTTATAGGCGTATTGATCGCTCCAGGTCCAATGTTATTGACACGAATTCCTTTTGGAGCATATTCTAACGCTAAAGTTTCAGTCATTAATTTTATGCCTCCTTTACTAGCCGCATAATGCACAAATAAAGGCCAAGGAATTTTCTCATGAACACTGGACATATTGATAACAGTACCTTTAATATTGTTCTCTACGAAGTATTTAATCGCTTCTCGACTTCCTAAAAAGGCACCTGTTAAATTTGTATTGATGACTTTATTCCAATCACTTAACGGCATTTCATGAGAAGCTACTGGATTTTCTATACCCGCATTATTAATCATTACATCGATAGTCCCAAACTCTTTTATAGCTGTTTGAACGAGATTGATGACATCCGCTTCCACTGTAACATCACCTTGTACAGCAATGGCCTCCCCACCGGCTTTTTTAACCTCTTCCACTACAGCATTTATATCCGCTTCATTTGATCGATAATTAATAACTACTTTCGCTTTTTCTGCAGCAAAGCGAATGCCCATTGCTTTACCTAGTCCCGTTGCAGCACCTGTAATGACAACAACTTTTCCTTCTAAATCTGGATACATACAAGGCCCTCCCTTTTATCTTTTTGCAATCCCTAACATAATTCCAGCAGCGACTATAAAAGCGATACCGATGAAAATGGCGATAAGTTGCCGCTTGGTTTTTTTCTCACCTAATATAAAAATTCCGCCTAGAGTAGCAATAACGATCCCCATTTGGGAAAGAGAAAAACTTGTTGCGACCCCTACACGTGGCTGAGAAATAAATAAAAACATATTTCCGGCAGCCCATATTAAACCCGGAATAATATTACGAAACGCATATTTGTTAAATGGTTTATGCTTAAATGTTAATAAAACTCCACCTATTACCATCCCGATTGCTTGCGGCAATAATGCAGACCATCCACTTACATTGAATAAGCGTACAATCACCACGTATACTAAATATCCAAAAGTGGAAACAAGTAAAATTAAAATTCCTTTTTTCAAATTGCTTCCATGTTCTTCTTTTTTCTCCTCTGGATTTGGAAGAGATGTAAGAACGATACCAATTAGTATACTGATAAGGGCAAGAATTCCTAATATAACCGACATTGTTGTCGACCATTCATGGAACACAATGACACCAAATAAAGTTGTTGATACTAATTGTAACCCTGTTGAAATAGGCATTGTTTTGGAAACACCAATTAAATCAATACTTTTCAATTGGTTTACTTGGCCTAATGCCCAAAAGAGACCGGATACAATCCCGACTCCAAACACTATAGGAGATAACTCAGGCTTTACAAAAAAGTAAATACCTATAGAGAAAATAAGTGCACCAAATGTTGTTCCAAGTACTTGACTATAGGGTCCGCCACCAAGCTTGACGTTAAATAATACAATACTTCCCCAAAAGAGAGCTGGTAATAATGCTAAGATAATGTCCATTTCTTTAAACTTTTCACCTCTTTAAATACTTTATTAAATTCTGATTGCTGTCACTCGATATACTTTTTTATGATGCACTAAAGGAAATTTTTTATACTTTTAGTTTAGAATCACTTTTTAAGTTTGTTAGGCAAAACTTTCACTTTCGTAACGCAAAATAACCAAGACAGCACTTAAGCTATCTTGGTTCAATAGTTAAATCATAATTGCAGTTGGATCATTTACATTCTTTTTTATTTCTTATACTAAGGCATTCCACTCTGCAAAAGTAGTTATCTCATCATAATAATATAGTAAGCTAATTTTTTAGCTTCACCGCCTTGAATTGTTACTAAGGGTCACTTCCGTACGGTGGCCCTTTTTTATTTCTCAAGTTTATCGAACATTTTTCCAAAATATCCAATTCTAAAGTGCATTTTGTAGGATAAATACCTTTCCCACTTTCTAAAACGATACATATTATAGGAGTAGAAAGGAGGAATGCATCATGGGATGCTTCGGAAACTATGGCAATTTTAACAATTGTTGCTACGGAGGTTATAGCTATGGAGGTGGCAATAACGGTTCAACATTTGTTCTAATTGTTGTTCTGTTCATTCTGTTAATTATTGTCGGCGCTACTTTCATATATTAAACCTTTATAAGAAAAATTCTTTGGAGCTATTTAAAAACAATATACTGAGCGGGAATTTTTCCCTATACAAGTTCATTCAAGGTCACTTCCACAGAGTGACCTTTTTACTAATGAAAACATTCAAATGAAAACGTATCTAGCTATTACCAACAAATCATTCTTTCATCTTATGGCACTAGATAATTAAATCCTAACTTCAAGATAAGAATCAATTTCCTCCGATGACCCTTTTTATATTGCAAGTCACTTTTTAAAAGGTAGTGCACATTATTTTTTCTTAGCTAAAATAATACCAATGCTTTATAAAGAGAATACCGTTTGTTTTTTTAAATTAGTAATAGCGTGGGTTCGGATGCTGGTGATGGTGGTGGTGGTGCGGATGTCGATGATGTGTTGGATATGTTGTATGTGTTGGGTAGTAATGCATTGGGTAGTAATGGTGGGTTGGATAAAAATGGGCTGGAGAAGTAACCGGATAATATGGATGTCTCCCACCATGTTGTCCTCCATAACCATCATGTCCGTAATCGTATCGCATAATTTTTCCTCCTTTCGATTTCGATATAGGTTATGCTATAAAAGCATTAACAGTCTACGCAAATGCCTATGCTAGTCAAATTGCCTCCCCTTCACACCTCAAACAAAAGACAAGGACCATTCCAACTAATCATTCAACTTTCATTACGTATAAATCGGTCATGTAAAGGTAATAAAAGAAAAAAGAGCTCACTTTAGTCAACACATTGAATAGATCCTTTAATCGTTAGAGACAAACAATAATAACAATCCGAAACCGCGAGCAATTCATACCCATTTTCACAGTAAACTCCTCTAGCATAAATTAATGGTTTAGTTCCAACCCTCTAAACATTTCGGCAACAACTCGAATCCATTTATAGATATATTTACCACACTTTCTAAATTACTCCCTAAACTATGTTATAATTTCAATGTACATAGCAGTAAAAAATTAATATTATCCAGTAATAAGGAGCGATTATACATGGTAGATAAAAAATGTAAAAAATGCGGGAGTACTCAATTTACAGAAGCCACAGACTATATGCCTATTAAGCCAAGTAAAGGTTCATTTAGAGGCGCAAACAAGATTTATACATTTTGCTTAGATTGTGGTGAAGTTGATTCAATTCGTATAGAAAATACAATTATTTTTAAAAAAATAGTTGAAAATTAACGGTACTGAGCACGCAAAATACTTGATTGTATGTGTTCTCGTAAAAGAGGCGAACAATTTAAAAGACTGTACGCCAAATTAAAAAAGTGGATGATTAAGTTAATGGTAGTGCAATTAAATAAATCAGCAATTATTTGTATTGGTTTAAGTGGCTAAATTAAGGTATATACATTTGTAATATTCGAAATGACCATTTATTTATATTCCTTGGGGGATAAATTGTATATGATAAAAAATAATTTTAAAATAGACAACATTCCAGCAATTTTGTGGGGTGATAAATCAGATAAGTTATTTGTGGTGGTGCATGGTAACACGTCAAATAAGGCAGATGACTCGATTATTGTATTTGCAGAAGAAGCAACAGCAGTAGGTTATCAAGTGCTTAGTTTTGATTTACCTCAACACGGTGACCGTAAGGATGATACTTATCTTTGCAAAGTTCAAAACTGTGTTCAAGATCTTAATACAATAATGACCTATGCAAAATCGTTATCAAATAATATAAGCATTTTTGCTTGTAGCATGGGAGCATATTTTAGCCTATTAGAATATAGCCATGAGCCATTGAAGCAGTGTGTGTTTCTCTCTCCTGTAGTAAATATGGAACGTATCATAAATAATATGATGACTTGGTTTAATGTAAGTGAGAGTAGACTAAAAATAGAGAAAGAAATTTCTACACCTATTGGACAAACTCTCTATTGGGATTACTATTGTTATGTGAAAGAACATCCTATTGTTGCTTGGAATATTCCAACTTCAATTCTCTATGGTTCAGAAGATAACTTATGTGAGTTTGACGTCGTATCTGAATTTAATAAACGTTTTAACTGTAATTTGCAAGTAATGGAAAATGGAGAACACTATTTCCATTCCGAGGAACAGTTGCAGTATTTCAGACAATGGCTGAAAAACATATTTACGTTAAATGATAAAAAAATGATTGATGTATAAAAAAAGAGAGTTAAGGGAAGTCAAAATGGCTTCCCTTAAAAGTTATTTACTACTATTAAATGTAATTCTATTTATTGGATCTACGTCAAGATTGTAGACACACTCAAGTTAATTTTTTGTGTTGCGCAACGTCCATTTTTGGAGTGTTCCACATCCCGAGTAGACCGTCAAAGT
>NZ_JAQZSD010000045.1:0-35722 GCF_028674935.1 Lysinibacillus sp. CNPSo 3705
ATTAAATATTTTTCATACGAAAGAACTATAAGTGTTTTATTTTTTATATTCTATTTGGTAATATTGTGGTTTGTATTACCTGTATCACTCGCGATTTTTTTGTCATTTTCTACTTATCCTGTCATAAAATTTCTTCACTCTTATTGTAGAATTACCTATTGGCTTGCAGCAATTATTGTGGAAGCACTTATACTAGCTTGCGTTTTTCTTCTCGTTATCATATCGATAAACAGTATTATTCTTGTCTTCCCTGAAATAAGAAATACATTACAAAATTTCCCGCTTTTCAATGAATATGAATCAATGTTCATCCAAGTTTTAAAGGAAAAATCGCTTTCTATTTTCGATTCAATCTTTTTATACACGGCTAATATTTTCCAACTATTCATGAAGCATGTAATTGAAGTATTTATATTCCTTGTTGCTTACTATTTCGCCCTATTGGAAACACGCAAATCCCGCTATTGGTTTTTTCAATATGTGCCAAAAAAATTCCGCAATGAATGGCAAAAGCATTTTTCTAAAATAATGCAGCTATTTCATTACTTTTTGTACGTAGAGTTTCAGCTATTCACAATTACACTGCTCATTCTTTGTGCGGGATTTATGATTCTCCAATTTGAACAAGCCATCATTAAAGCTTTTATAGTTGCATTTGCAGATGTACTTCCGTTCTTCGGGATTGGCGTATTCCTTGTACCCATGAGCGTTTATTTTTACTTAAAAGGCAATACCTTTTTATGTGCAGCTATTTTACTTTTGTATCTCTTCGTTCAATTAACAAGGCAGCTAGCTGAATCCATGCTTTGGTCAAATACATTACAATTACGTACATTCCATACTTTTTTCATCAGTGCTGCCTCTATTTTATTATTTGGTTTTTACGGCATTTTACTGAGCCCTATATTTTTATTTTTAGCGGTTAAACTAAAAGATAATGCTATTTTTGAACGATGATAAATTGACCTTTTTTCATTTTTTTCCGCATCCAATAATAAAAGATTGGCTGGAACATTTTACGAGAAAAAGGCATAAGTAATAATAAACCAACAAGATCAGTTATAAAACCCGGTAATGCTAGAAGTACACCACCACTGAAATTTAAAACTGTGTCAACTAATGCTGGCCCTGGAGCTTCTCCGCGTGCTATCGTATTTTTTACCTTTTGTACAGAATTCATACCTTTATTTTTCACTATATAAATACCTATAATACTCGTAGCGACTATAAGCAATAATGTATTTAGAACACCAATATTTTGACCAATTACTATTAATAACGCCAACTCGGCTAATCCATAGACAATGAAACCAAGAAGTACTTTTCTCATATTTTTCTCCTTTCTAGTTGAAAAGACTATACCTTTTATACGTTATTATAGCCCATTAAGTTTCATTTAAAAAATAATGGGTCCAATTTAAGGAGACGATGACGTTATTCTTTTTATAGTAAATCTCATTCCATGAGAGGAATTTTTATTTAGTAAAGTAAGTTTAAACTAGGCAAAATTAGCCCATCACCATAACGTGGGGTTGATTTCCGTTCCGGCTGGGCGCTTTGTTGCTGACGCTACAGAAAACATTTGTTGCTGACGCTTCGCTTTCGCACAGAAAACATTCGCTGCGCTCCAGGGTCTCGGGCCAACAGATGTTTTTTGCGCGAAAGCGTGAGTGCAACGTAGCGACAGCAGCACGATGTTGCACGAAGGCGTTATCACAGGATGTGATGCTTTTAGCCTTCGTTCCTCTATTGCTCATCCCCAAGGAGTCGCCCAGCCTCCACTCCAATCAACTTATACACACGACATATTTCTAACAAAATGTCATTCCTAGATTTCGGTGAAAAAACGCAAAATGCTATTTACTTCTTTACTATAAGAAAAGCTCTAGTGCAAATAGTTGCACTAGAGCTTTATCTTATAGATTAAAGAACACTTGCATGCCCTTTGTAAATAACGCCTGTTTCAGCATCCATTGTAATTTCTTGACCGTGGCGAATCAATGTAGTCGCTTCTTTTACTCCGACGATAACAGGGATACCAAGGCTAAGTCCTACAACCGCTGCATGACTTGTTAGCCCGCCCTCCTCTGTAATCAAACCAATACAATTTTCAAGTGCTGGCATCATATCACGATCTGAGCCAACTGTTACTAAAATGCATCCGTCTGTATCATATGCTAGTGCCTCTGCAGCATTTTTGGCAACAACTGTTTTGCCTACTACTGAAGCTTTACCAATTCCTTGACCACGAGCTAATAAATCTCCGATAATGTGTACCTTCATTAAGTTAGTAGTACCTGCTTCACCAACTGGTACACCTGCCGTAATGACAACAGCATCACCATGCGTTACGAAACCATGCTTCAAGCTTTCATCAACAGCTAGTTCTAAAATTTCATCTGTTGTCGTAACTCGTTGACATACAACTGGGTTCACACCCCAAACTAATGTTAATGCGTGAGCTGTATTAGCAGAACCTGTCACAGCGACAATCGGTACACCAGGACGATATTTTGCAATCATTCTAGCTGTGTTACCACTTTCTGTTGGTGCTAGTACTGCCTTCACACCTAAGTTAATCGAAGTGTATGCTACTGCCTGAGAAATCGCCTCAGTCATGTTTGCCTCTTTTTCACGACTACGTGTAGAGACGATTGCCTTATAATCTAATGAATTTTCTGTACGCTGTGCGATTTTATTCATTGTTTGTACGGACTCTACTGGATAAAGCCCTGCTGCCGTTTCACCAGACAACATAATTGCATCTGTACCATCGATAATTGCGTTTGCTACGTCACTAGCCTCTGCTCGAGTTGGACGTGGATTACGCTGCATCGAATCTAACATTTGTGTAGCTGTAATAACTGGTTTACCTACTTGATTACATTTTAAAATTAATTTCTTTTGTACAAGTGGTACTTCTTCTGCTGGAATTTCTACCCCTAGGTCACCACGCGCTACCATTAATCCATCTGAAACTAAGATGATTTCATCGATATTATCGACACCCTCTTGGTTTTCGATTTTCGGGATAATTTGAATATGGTTACCACCATTTTGTTCAAGTAATTCTCGAATTTCTAGTACATCCTTTGCTCGACGAACGAACGAGGCTGCAATAAAATCAACACCTTGTTTAATACCGAATAAAATGTCCTGTGCATCTTTTTCTGTAATTCCAGGAAGCTGTACAGAAACGCCCGGCACGTTAACACCCTTTTTATTTTTTAAGATACCTGCATTTTCAACAATCGTATGAATAAGTCCTTTTTCCATATCTTTTGCTAATACACGTAATTGAATAAGTCCATCATCTAATAAAATAATGGAGTTTTGCTCTACGTCCTCGATTAAACGATCGTACGTTACAGAGAAGCTTGACTCAGTTCCTTCAACTTCAGTCATTGAAATATCAATTACTTGCCCTGCTGCTAAATGCAATTCTCCGTTTTTCATATTATGCGTACGAATTTCTGGACCTTTTGTGTCGAGTAAAATCCCAACTGGTTTCCCAAGTTTTTGTGCTACTTCGCGAATTAAATTAATACGTACTTCATGCTCCTCATGAGAACCATGTGAAAAGTTTAAGCGGGCTACATTCATACCTGCTTCAATTAGTTTCTCTAAAACTTCTGGTGACTCACTTGCCGGACCAATTGTACATACGATTTTTGTTTTTCTCATTTTCTGCCCACTCCGTTTTTATGACAAATTATATTGATAGTTCTTTCATTAAAGTATATAAACTTACATCTGCCTCATGATTTTTTTCGAAAGCCTCAGGCATATCGTAGTCAATAACTTGATGATTGCGGATACCTACCGCCCTGCCAGATTTTCCTTCCATCAGCAATTCAACTGCATGTGCACCAAATTGACTCGCTAAAACACGATCACGCGCAGTAGGTGAACCGCCACGTTGGATATGTCCAAGAACAGAAACACGCGTTTCTTTTCCTGTTTTTTCATATAAAAGCTTCGCCAATTCGTTACCAGACATGACACCTTCAGCGACGATAATAATGCTATGCTTTTTCCCGCGAGCTGCACCACGGTCTAAGCGTGCCACAATGTCATCCAAATTATAATCTTCTTCTGGAATTAGAACTGTTTCAGCACCAGCTGCAAGACCTGCCCATAAAGCAATGTCCCCTGCATCTCGCCCCATTACCTCAACTATAAAGGAATTTTCATGGGAAGTTGCTGTATCTCGGATTTTATCAATCGATTCCACGACTGTATTTAGTGCAGTATCGAATCCTATAGTATACTCGGTTCCAGGTACGTCGTTATCAATTGTTCCCGGTACGCCTACAACAGGAAAGCCTTTTTTCACTAAATCCATAGCTCCACGGTACGAACCATCTCCACCAATAACGACTAGTCCTTCAATGCCAGCTTCACGCATATTATCAATGCCTCGCTGCTGAACAGCGTCTTCTTTAAATTCAGGACATCTTGCTGAATTTAAATGGGTACCACCACGTTGAATAATGCCACCTACTGAACCTAAATCGAGATTTTCCATATTACCCTTTATTAAGCCATCATAGCCATGCTTAATTCCGACAACATCAATTCCATGATATGCTGCTTTACGAACGACTGCACGAATGGCTGCATTCATTCCTGGTGCATCTCCACCACTTGTTAATACGGCAATTTTTTTCATTGTCGAACCTCCTGCAGATACTATTATTATTCACATTAACATGAAAAAACAAACTATGTAAGGGTTCTGAGGCTAGAAAAACATAACTTTTACATAAAAAATAAAAAGAATGCGCTTTCACACACTCTTTCTATTCAAAAATATCCGAAATTTAACATTTGTTCAATATATTTCACATATTTTTTCGTGCTATTCACTCTTATTTTTTATGAATATGAATTATAATTTCTAACTATTTTCGAGCAAATTTACATATCCAAAAACTTAAAACTGTAATTTAAGCTTCTGTATATTGTCCAATCTTTTTAAATTTCTCATAACGATCTTCAATTAATTGTTGGCCATTTAAACAATTCAATGCTTTAAGTGTATCACTTATACATTCTTTTATATTAAGTGCTTGTTTCGCTACATTGCGATGTGCTCCACCTGTAATCTCAGGGATAATTCCATCAATAACACCAAGCTCTTTTAAATCAGGTGCTGTTATACGCATTGCTTCTGCTGCTTGCTTCGCTAGGCTACCATCACGCCATAAAATCGACGCAGCCCCTTCTGGCGAGATAACCGAATAAGTTGAGTTCTCTAACATAAAGACACGATTTGCTACACCTAATGCAAGTGCACCGCCGCTTCCGCCTTCCCCAATTACGATAGAAATAACCGGCACTGTTAAGCCCGCCATTTCGACGAGATTTCTAGCAATCGCTTCACTTTGACCGCGTTCTTCTGCTGCTTTACCCGGATAAGCACCTTTCGTATCAATAAAACAAATAATTGGACGCTTAAACTTCTCAGCCTGTTTCATTAAGCGTAATGCCTTACGATATCCTTCAGGGTGTGGCATACCGAAATTTCGACGGATGTTTTCTTTAGTAGATTTTCCGCGTTGATGTCCAATAATTGTTATCGGCTGTCCCTCAAAAAAAGCAATTCCTCCAAGAATAGCTGCATCATCACCAAATGTACGATCACCATGTAACTCAATAAAGTTTTCACACATAGCCTCTATATATTGTAAAGTTGTTGGTCGTTCTGGATGTCTAGCAACCTGTACGCGATCCCATGGCTTCATATTGGCGTAAATAGATTGTTCAAGCTGTGTTAGACGTGTTTCAAGCTTTTCGATTTCGCCTGTCATATCTACATCTGCTTCGGTAGCAATCGTTTTTAATTCATCAATTTTTTCACGTAATTGTACTACTGGTTCTTCAAAAGCTAAATTTTTAGACATGTTGCACGCCGCCTTTCGTATGCATTTTTACAAGCACTGCTACTTGGTTTCGTAAATCTTTTCGATGGAAAATGGCATCAAGCTGACCATGCGCTAGTAAAAATTCTGCCGTTTGGAAATCACTTGGTAGTTTTTCTCTTACTGTTTCTTCAATTACACGACGACCAGCAAAGCCAATTAATGCTTGTGGCTCCGCAATATTAATATCTCCAACAGAGGCAAAGCTCGCAGAAACGCCACCTGTTGTAGGATGCGTGAGTATTGAAATAAACAATAGACCCTCATCACTATGACGTTTTAATGCAACACTCGTTTTTGCCATTTGCATTAATGATAGTACGCCTTCTTGCATGCGCGCTCCGCCACTTGCAGTAAAGATAATAAACGGTACACGTAATTCAGTAGCTTTTTCAATGGCACGTGTAATTTTTTCTCCGACAACTGAGCCCATTGAACCCATACGGAAATGAGAATCCATAATTGCTACTACAATTTCTTCTCCATCAAGGGTGCCTATTCCTGTCAATACAGCTTCATTTAATCCCGTTTTTTGTTGATCCGCTGAAATTTTTTCAACATAAGCAGGGAAATTAAGCGGATTACTTGTTTGTAAATGATCGTCCATTGAAACAAATGAACCTTCATCTAAAAAGCATGCAACGCGCTCCTGTGCTGTCATTTTGAAATGATGGTCACATTTCGAGCATACTTTATTATTTTTTTCTAATTCCTTCGTTAATTGAATGTGACGGCATTCTGGACATTTTGTCATAAGTCCTTCTGGAAATCCCTTTTCTTGTCCATCCTCTTTCTTTTTCGTAAATAAGCTGCGAATTGCCATGTTTGACTCCCCCTTTGTTGTCTAATTACTTCGTACAGTCTTCATCCATTGCTCGTAAGCTTTTAATGCTTCTTTTTCATATCCTAGCTGCATCGATTTCAACATTGTTTGAATGATTAATTTTTCTTCTTCTGTTGAATTTCGATTTAATCGGTCACCGTCATAAACTGCTAACTGAAACCATACTTTTAGTGAAAGACGATTTCCTGACGTGATTATTATTTCCCGTAAAACGTCCCGACAATTAATCGCGCTTTCTATCTCTAGCTTTACAAAAAAACTGTCCCACACAGGTAGTGTTCGCAGAGTCTCTGTACAACTTATTACGCGAATAGCTTCCTTTTCATGAATTTCTCGCGTTAATTCGACATCCTTTTTCGATTTTTCATCTTCTAATATAAACATCGACAGTATTTCCACTAGCTGATGTTTATGTGAGGAAGCCAGGAAAGTACCTCCCCCATGTTTCGTTTCAATAAGACCTAACAATTCTAAGCTTCGCAATGCCTCTCTCACGGAGGATCGCCCGACACCTAGACGTTCTGAAAGGACTCGTTCGGAAGGCAGCTTTTCACCAGCCTGTATTTTTTCTAATTTTATAAGTTGTCGTAATTGTTGGACGATATCTAAAAAAACTTTCTTTTGTTCGGTTTTTTTATCCATACGATCAACTCCTCGTTCTATCAATTTTGCCTTAGATTATTTGTAGCTGTCACACAGATACCAAAGGCTTTATCTTCATTCAGCAGGTGTTTGGAGACCTATTGAAAAGAAACGAAACCCACCACCTTCAAAAGATGGAATCTGCTACTGAATGAAAACAAAAGTGGTCTGACCACTTTTCAACATTGACTCTAGCTTACAAAATAATTATTAAAAAGTAAAGAAAAAACTGCATAAAAGATTATGCAGTTTCTAAATTTTTCTTCAATTTCATATTCTTTTCGTCGTTTGCGCATGTTTTACTTTCACTTGAGGTTTACCAAAGCGCCTTTCAAGAGTTCCCTCAATGTAAAGCATTTCGTCTATTAGTAACAGCTCTTGAACAAGATGGAAAACTTGCGGGAATAAGGTTACAGATACTGTTCCAAACTCATCCTGAAGCTGAACAAAAGCCATTTGCTCACCTTTTTTTGTGCGTATTTTTTTTACTTCTTCTATTATGCCGATCATTTTTACATACGTTCCCTCACGAGCGTGCTTCAACTCTCGGCACGTACTATTTACTTCATTCCAAAAAGCTCTTTCCTCTGAGACCGGATGTGCAGAAATATAAAAACCAAGACTTTCCTTTTCATAAAGTAATTTTTCCTTTTGTGGCATCGCTTCCGCTTCCATATACTTCGGCTTACCAAAACTAAAGGCAGTAGCAGATTCGATATCAATATCTTCAGTTGGTCTTAGCAGTTCAGCATGCTTTAAGGCTGCCTCCAATGTAGCTATTAGTACAGCACGATCTTTACCTATATAATCAAGAGCTCCAGCAAAAATTAAAGATTCCATTACTTTTGGTTTAAAATGCTGCGCACTTAAAGCAACTGCTAAGTCAAATAAATTATCAAATGCTTCTGCATTCGTTTGGCGTAAGGCATTTACCTTCTCTATAAATGTATGAGGCACTCCCTTTATTCCTGATAAACTATAGCGAATTCCATCCTTTTCAACCATAAAAAACTTTGTACTCTGTTTTAATGACGGTGGATAAAATGGAATCCCTTTCTCTTTCGCCTCACTCACAACCTGTAGAATTTTCTCCACATTTCCTGTTGCATTTGATAAAAGTGCTGTATAAAAGCTTTGTGGGAAATGTGCTTTTAAATAAGCCATTTGGTAGGAAATAACGCTGTATGCGACAGCATGGCTTTTAGGGAAACCATAGTCTGCAAAGCGCACAATTAATGCATACACTTCTTCTGCCACATGAACGTCAAAGCCTTGCTTCATTGCTCCCTCTACAAATGCGGCACGTTGCTCCTCTAATACTTGACGATTTTTCTTACTTACTGCCCGACGCAGTAAGTCTGCTTGTCCCATCGTAAAACCAGCCAGCACCGAAGCAATTTGCATAATTTGTTCTTGGTAAATTATGACACCGAACGTCTCACGTAATATAGGTTCTAACGCTGGATGGAGCATAGTAACCGATTCCCTTCCTGCTTTTCGTTTTGCATATACAGGAATAAAATCCATTGGACCAGGGCGATATAACGCGTTGACTGCCACTATATCTAAAAAATGATTTGGATGAATATCACGTAAAGCTTGCTTCATACCTTCCGATTCTAATTGAAAAATTCCTAATGTATCGCCCATTTGAAGAAGTTGAAATGTCTTTTCATCTTGCATGGGAATAAGCTCAAACTCGATCCAAGGACCGCCAGATTTATAAATCGACCAACGAATCTGCTCTAAAATTGTCAGGTTGCGCAATCCTAGAAAATCCATTTTGACAAGCCCACTAGCTTCTACATCTCCCATCGGCCATTGCGTACAATATACGCCATCATGGCCTTCTTCAATCGGTATCGTATTGACTAATGGTGAAGGCGACAGCACAATCCCAGCCGCGTGAGTAGAAGAATTTCTTGGCAACCCTTCTAGTTTTAACGCCACTTCAAACCAGCGCCGATGTTTTTCATCCTCGGCTAGCCAGCCTTGTAAACCTTGTGATTCGGTCAGTGCTTTTTGCAATGTTATCCCAGGTTTATTCGGAATCATTTTTGAAATTTTCTCCAATGTTTCAGCGTCAAAACCAAAAACACGAGCAACATCTCTAGCAACTGCCTTAGCAGATAAAGTACCAAACGTAATAATTTGCGCTACATTTGCCTTGCCATATTTCTGAGTGACATATTGAATAACTTTTTGTCTTTTACTGTCGACAAAATCGATATCTATATCTGGCAGTGTAACACGTTCAGGGTTTAAAAATCGTTCAAATAATAAGCCATAAACTAACGGATCTACTTGCGTAATAGATAAGCTATAAGCAACAAGAGAACTCGCCGATGAACCACGACCAGGACCAGTTAAAATACGATTTTCTTTAGCAAACTGCATGAAATCTGCAACAATTAGAAAATAATCTGCAAAGCCCATTGTACAAATAATTTCAAGCTCATATTGAAGTCGCTCCCGATAAACTTGAGGAATTTCAGTTTGCTTTAAACGTTCTACCAACCCTGCAAAAACCTTTTTGACAAGTAGGCTTTCGGCTGTTTCACCTGTTGGGACAGGAAATTTAGGCATTTGTACATGCATTTCAGGAATTTCCGCCGTACAGCTAGCAAGCATCATTGCACTAGACTCAAGCCATTCTGGATAATCAGCAAACCAACTTTGCCATTCCTCTTTCGTTGGAGCGAAATAACCTTGTAATTGAGCTGATAACATTGTATCGGTAATCTTGTCACCTGAATCTATTGCTCTTGCAACCTCAAAGGCAAAATGATCTTCTGGACGTAAAAAATAGCAGCTGTGAGAGGCAACTACAGTTATGTTCATCGTTTCACACCATGCTACATACGCTTCTTCTTTTTCTGCTATCATTCCTGCAGGTCTTGCTATACCCATAAATAAACGGTTACCAAATACCTTGTTTAGAGCACTTGCTACTTCAGTCCAATCCTCAATTTCTATTAAGTTATCCGAAGAAAGTAATGCCACACAGCCAGCTGCATATCCTTCAAGCCATTTCCAAGGAAGCGCCTCATCCTCCCGAATTGAAACTGCACTACTAATCTTTAAAAGATGCTGGTAGCCTTCTTGCGTCTGAGCATAGAGCACAAGTGGAACCTTTCTTTCTTGCCACTGTACATTTATCGTGAGCCCTATTACAGCATGAATATTCGCTTGCTGCAATGCTTTACAAAAAGGCAAAAGCCCGTACAATTTTGAATTGACGATTGCACAGGCCTGAGTATTTTGCTCTTGTAAAAAAGGGATCAATTGTTCAAGACGAATCGTACTTTTCAATAAATCCGCACTCGTATGCATTTTCGTGTATACATGTGTCAAATGAATCCCTTCCTTTCTAAGTTTACGTCAATAAAGCAACCGCTTTATTAATACGCCTTACAAATTTCCTGTAATCGTGTTATTACACGCTCTGCTTCTTCCCATGAGTAGGCTGTAGCCCCAGATGCAAGAGGGTGTCCTCCACCGTTAAATTCCTTCGCCAAAGTGTTAATGATAGGGCCTTTTGAACGTAAACGCACTCGAATTTGATCGACCTCTTCAATGAAGACCACCCATGCACAAATACCTTTCACACTTCCCAGACAGCCAACTAACAATGACGCCTCTGACGGTACAACATTGAATTCTGCCAGCAATTCCTTTGTCAGCTTGATATGTGCTGCTCCATACGCATCCATTTTGAAATTTTGATAAATATAGCCCTGTAAATTTAAAAGCTTTTGCTCCATTTCATACATTCCATCGAAAATTTGATTTCGATCAAAATTATATGTAATAAGCTCTCCTGCAATTTTAAACGTTTTTACGGTCGTGCTAGGGAATTGGAAACGTCCAGTATCCCCTACAATACCAGCAAATAATAATCTAGCGGAGGCATCGGGTAAAATCCAGTTTGCTACTTGTTTCCCTTCCTCAAAAAGCTCATAAATCATTTCACTACAAGAGCTCGCATTCGTATCCACCCATAGTAAATCACCATACGGATCATCATTTGGATGGTGATCTATTTTTATCATCATTTTTCCTTTAGTATAGCGTTGATCGTCAACACGTTCAGTATTAGCCGTATCTGTCACTATAACTAAAGCATCGTCGTATATATCATCCGTAATGGAATCTGGATATGCTAAAAATGATAAAGATTCATCATGCTCACCTACAGCAAAAACCTTCTTTTCCGGATAATTTGCTAAAATAAGCTCTTTTAACCCTTGCTGAGATCCATATGCGTCTGGATCTGGACGCACATGGCGATGGATAATGATTGTTTCATATGAAGCAATTGTGTCGATGATTTGTCTTTTCAAATTAATTTCCCCCAAATAGATAGTAATAACCGTTAGCATTTTTCTCTAATTATCGTTACAATAATGACTAGTTATGCTAGGAGGTTTACTATGCTCAATTTAATATTTGTATTTGCAATAATCATATCATTTGTTTTTTATTTTTATTTTAAAACAAAACAGTTTCGTTCTTCATTACCAATCGCTAAAAATTGGTACAAAAGCAAAGCCAATGTAAGTTTCGGTGCATTTATCCTTTTATTTGGTTTAAACCAAGCCTATTTATTCCCTGGGTTATATACATTTATTATTGTAGCAATTCTTATCGTTTTAGGCATCTTTGTTGTTATAGAAAATATTAAAAGGGTTCGCCACTACGGTCAATTTGTTGACGAGGAGTACCGAATTAACCAATAAATAATCAATTATGCACCGGCATAATTACGTTTGGAATCGGCTTTGTAATTAGGCCATCAGGTGTTTTTTGTACGACGTAGGGGGAGCGGCACTGATGCAGGTCAGTTAGCTGTGATAGACTAATAACTCCCCTCCGATTCCGTGACACCCGCTGAAAGAAGTGAAAGGGATGGTCTAGCATTTACCCTAGACCATCCCTTTTTGCGTTTTCTTAACGTTCCAGTAGTTGGAACATCATCATAGCCTTCCCAACAAGCATTTGTTGATTAAACACTTCGAAGTCCATTTTCACAAACTTACGACTCATATCTAATATTCGAGGCTTTACAGTAAGTGTACTTTCCATTTGCACAGGCTTAATGAAATAAATCGTCATGTTTTCGGCAACTGCATCCCCGCGTTTACGGCGCTTTAATGCGAATGACCCTACTTCCGCTAACAAAGTTGTGAATGCTCCATAAGAAATTGCACCGTATTGGTTTGTCATTTGTGGTGTTACTTTAAATTCTACGATCAATTCTTCATCGCCAAGTACCTTCATCTCGTTTTTCACTAAATCATCAATCGTTTCACCATGCTGCGGTTGTCTTTGAGCAAGCTGAAGCGCTTTTAGTACATCTTGTCGACTAATCACACCTTGCAATATATTGTCATCATCCACAATTGGTAATAGGTCAATCCCTTCCCAAATCATACGATGTCCTGCAGAAGCAACGCTCATTTTCATCGATCCAGCAATTGGATTTTTTGTCATAACCTTATCAATTAGCTCGGTTTCTTCTCGACCGATAACGTCTTTTACGGTAATCATCCCAACAAGCTTATTGTTTGCTGTAACAACAGGAAATGCACCATGAGTTGTTCGTTCATTTAGCTTTTGGAAATGATGAATTGTTTCATCATTTCGAAGAACAGAAGTATCCGTCATCGGCACATAAATATCTTCAATAAATAAAATATCTTTTTTGATTAACTGGTCATAAATTGCACGGTTAATCATTGTTGCTACGGTAAAGGTATCATAGCTTGTTGAAATAATCGGTAAGTCCAAGGAATCTGCAAGTAACTTGTTTTCCTCAGTTGTATCAAAGCCCCCTGTAATTAAAACAGCAGCACCAGCTCGCAGTGCATTTTCATGTGCTTTTATACGGTTACCAACGATGAGCAAGCTTCCAGCATCTGTATAACGCATCATATCTTCTAATTGCATGGCACCGATAACAAATTTCGTTAACGTTTTATGTAGACCTGTTTTTCCACCTAAAACTTGGCCGTCTATAATGTTAACTATTTCAGCGAAGGTTAATCGCTCAATATTTTCTTTCTTTTTCTTCTCAATACGAATTGTTCCAACACGTTCAATTGAGCTTACTAAACGGCGATTTTCCGCTTCTTTAATAGCACGGTATGCCGTTCCTTCACTCACCTGCATTTCCTTTGCAATTTGACGTACTGAAATTTTATCACCTACGGGTAATGATTCGATGTATTGTAAAATTCTCTCATGTTTTGTAGACAAAATATCACCTATTTCTCAAGCATCAAATTCTGCTCTTAGTGTACCATATTTTTTATTAAAATATTTAATATAAAATGATAATTTGTTTTACTTTTCCCATCGTTTCAACTACGCACGTGGTGCCAACTCATATAGTACAGCAGTGTCACAAATTAGGAACAGTTAACTTTTTCACCTACTTTTAAAATTTGAACCTCTGCATTTTGCACTAAATCTGCAAAATTTTGTGGATCCTGCTCGATTGGAGGGAATGTATTATAATGAATTGGTACAACAATTTTCGGCTTCAAAAATGAAACTGCACAAGCCGCATCCTCTGGGCCCATCGTAAAATTATCACCAATCGGTAAAAATGCAATATCAATAGGATGGCGTTCTCCTATTAATTTCATATCACTAAACAAAGCCGTATCCCCTGCATGATAAATCGTTAAGTTTTCGATAAATAATAAAATTCCAGCAGGCATCCCCATATATATAATTTCATTATTTTCTGTTACAAATGACGAACCGTGGAACGCTTGCGTGAACTTCACTTTACCAAAATCAAATTCCTTAGCTCCCCCTATATGCATTGGATGCGTTTTCACTCCTTGCCAAGAAATCCAATTGGCTAGCTCATTCGGTGCAATGACAAGCGCATCTTTTTTCTTCGCAAGCTCGATTGTATCACCGACATGATCATTATGGCCATGTGTAAGTAAAATAATATCTGGAGCCTCATCAGCAACCTTTAAATCTGTTAGCCCATTCCCGTTAATGAATGGATCTATTAATATTGTTTTCCCATTTGATTGAATTTTAACAACTGAATGTCCATGATAACTAATTTCCATATAAGTTTCCTCCCCGCAGTACATATTGTGCTACATCATTTTTATTCGCTATCCATGCGATTTTTCCCTTTTTTTGATATGCTAGTACAGAGAATAATAGATTCTTTCCTAACAGAGGTATACCTTGTAGGAAACAATTATTCATTTCGTTGAAGCCCCATGCTGGGGAGGCTATTATTTAGCCAAGCACTTGAAATTTTTTTCAATGCACTAAGAGGAGGAACTGTGTATGTTAAAGGTTGAAGAAATTCAAAACTATTTACAACAAAACCAAATTGATGCCGCTTTCGTAACGACACCTGATAATGTTTTTTACGTTTCAGGCTTTAAAAGTAATCCGCATGAGAGATTACTTGGCGTGATGATTTTTAAAGAGGCAGAACCTTTTTTAATTTGCCCAAAAATGGAAATCCCAGATGCGAAGGATGCAGGTTGGCCTTATGAGGTCATCGGTCATCAAGATACTGAAAATTCAATGGAAGTTCTTGCCCAAGCTATTAAAGCTCGTAAAATTAACCCACAAACATTTGCTATTGAAAAAGCTCAGCTCATCGTAGAGCGTTTAGAGGCCCTACAACAATCATTCCCGCAGGCTAGTTTTGTTCGTCTTGACGAAAAAATCAATGCAATGCGAGTAATTAAAGATGAAACAGAATTAGAAAAATTACGTAAAGCTGCAGAACTAGCAGACTATGCTATTGAAATCGGCTGTAAAGAAATTGCTGAAGGCAAAACAGAAATGGAAATCTTAACTGCGATCGAAAGCGCTATTCAGGATAAAGGCTGCAAGATGTCCTTTGAAACAATGGTATTGAGCGGTCCAAAAACAGCCTCTCCACACGGTAAACCAGGTGCTCGAAAAATAGAAAAAGGCGATATGATATTATTCGACCTTGGCGTAATTTACGACGGTTATTGTTCTGACATTACACGTACGGTTGCCTTTGGTGAACCTAGTGAGGCACAAAAGGAAATCTACAACACAGTATTAGCCGCTAACACAAATGCAATCGCAACTGTAAAACCAGGTGTTCGCGCAATGGATTTAGATAAAATCGCTCGCGATACTATCACTGACGCAGGCTATGGCGAATATTTCACACATCGACTTGGTCATGGACTAGGCATTTCTGTACATGAATTCCCATCTGTTACAGGCGCTAATGAAATGACTATGGAAGAAGGCATGGTCTTCACAATTGAACCAGGTATCTATAAATCCGATGTGACTGGTGTCCGCATTGAAGATGATGTGGTAGTAACAAAAGATGGCGTAGAAATACTTACAAAATTCCCGAAAGACTTGATTGTACTGTAAGTTTATTTAAGGAAAAGGAAGCAACCGACATGGTGCTTCCTTTTTTAGTATAAAGTATAGCTCTTCCGCAAAGGGTTGATTTCCGTTCCAGCTGGGCGCTTTCCTGGGGGCGTCCGATGAGCCGCTTCGCTGCAGGGTCTCGGGCCAACACGAGGTTGATCACGAAGGCGTTATCACAGGATGTGATGGTTTTAGCCTTCGTTCCTCTATCGCTGATCCCCAAGGAGTCGCCCAGCCTCCACTCCAATCAACTATCTCACATAGTGTGTATCTTCTTGCATAGCACTCTAATTTATTCCCGTGGGAAAGCTAGACCCTTCCGGAGCGGATGTTTCTGTGCGATAGCGTAGCGGCAGCAACAAATGTTTTAACTGTGCGATAGCGTAGCGGCAGCAACAATCTTTCCTGTAGCGAAAGCGAAGCGACAGCTACAAAGGCCTAAGTCGGAACGGAGCCATAGTTCTTCAACAATACAAAAGGAAGCACTCATCATTAAACATAGTGCTTCCTTTTGTTATGTTACTTATTGAATTAATTCATCAACATTTACATATGGCAGACCTTGAGAATCTGCAACAGCCTTGTAAACAAGATGTCCTTCTATAGTATTAACACCTAGTTTTAGTGCAGCATTTTCAACACATGCTTGTCTGTAACCTTTATTCGCAATTTGCAGCGCATAAGGAATTGTATTATTTGTTAAAGCAATTGTTGATGTACGTGGTACAGCTCCTGGCATATTTGCTACCGCATAATGTACAACTCCGTGTTTTACATAAGTTGGATCATCATGTGTCGTCACTCGATCAGATGTCTCAAAAATTCCGCCTTGGTCAATAGCGATATCGACTACTACTGAACCCGGTTGCATTGACTGAATCATTTCCTCAGAAACAAGCTTTGGTGCTTTAGCTCCAGGAATTAAAACTGCCCCAACTACTAAATCTGAGTTTTTCACTGATTCTGCAATATTATAAGGATTCGACATTAATGTTTGAACATCACGGCCAAACAAATCCTCTAATTGACGTAAACGCTCTGGGCTTAAATCAATAACCGTTACATCAGCACCCATACCTACAGCAATTTTTGCCGCATTTGTTCCAGCTATACCGCCACCGATTACCGTTACTTTACCGCGAGGTACACCCGATACACCACCTAATAAAATACCTTTACCTTCATGATTCTTCTCTAAGAATTGTGCACCAATTTGCGTTGCCATTTTACCAGCAACCTCACTCATTGGTGTTAAAAGTGGTAAGGATCCATTTGCTAATTGCACTGTTTCATAAGCAATGCCTACAACTTTTTTATTTAAAAGTGCCTGCGTTAATTCAAGCTCTGGCGCTAAATGTAAATAAGTAAATAAAATTTGACCTTCATAGAAGTAATCGTATTCTGATGCTACGGGCTCCTTTACTTTCATAATCATTTCTTGTGCCCATGCTTCTTTCGCTGTCTCAACAATATGAGCACCTGCAGCAACGTAGTCTGCATCTGTAAAGCTTGAGCCTAAACCTGCTCCAGATTCAATGTACACTTCATGACCTGCATTCGTTAATGTAACAACCCCTGCTGGTGTCATAGCTACACGGTTTTCATTGTTTTTAATTTCTTTTGGAATACCAATCTTCATCTTCCCTGTCCCCTTCCATTACCTAAAAAATAAGCACATTTTGTTACATACTCTTCGATGTATTGATGCACCCCTTGCACTTCCATATTACCAAACATAAACAAAAAATGCTTTAATTAAAATAATAATAGATAAAATTTTTAATATTCTAACAAAGGTAAACATTTCAATTAATATATTGGTAATTAGTTATTCTGGTCGATATGAGATTTCCTGTAGAATGCCTCGAAAGTAACAAAAAAATTGCTTTTTGATAGTATTATTTATTTTTTTGTGCAAGTAAATGCCTTCACTTCTTCACATTTTTTATGACGGAAAGTATTTCCTTTAGAAAATCATTTGGTATAATCAACATATACAAATCAGGGAGGTAATTCAAATGGCTAATAAATATAAAAGCATTGTAGTCGCAGTAGACGGTTCTAAGGAAGCTGAATACGCTTTCCGTAAATCGATTGATGTAGCAAAACGTAATGAAGGTGCTGTATTAAATTTAGTAAATGTTATTGACACACGTTCTTTCGCTGCAATCGAAGCATATGATCGTTCAATTGCTGAGCGTGCACAAGCATTCTCTGAAGAGCTATTAAATGGTTACAAAAAACAAGCTGAAGAAGAAGGCTTAACAAATGTTAACCTTGTAATTGAATACGGCTCACCAAAAAATATCATTACAAAAGAGCTTTCTAAAATTGTAGACGCAGACTTAATCATCTGTGGTGCAACTGGTCTAAATGCAGTAGAACGCTTCCTAATCGGTTCAGTATCTGAAGCAATTGTACGCTCAGCTAAATGTGACGTACTTGTAATCCGTACACCTGAAAATTAATTTTGTCTTACATAAAAGGTATCCTATTTTGGGTACCTTTTTCTTATTGTTGAAAAACCTTTATGACTTTAAGAAGTGCAGCGGGTGATTGGCGTGAAGACTGGGCGACTTCTTTGGGATTAGCAACAGAGGAACAAAATTAATCCTCTCGTTTTTGCAGCGACTCGAAGTAAAAGCTATTTTATATTTATTCTTTTAGCGACAAACTAAAAGGTATCCTATTTTGGATACCTTTTATACTTATTTCCCTTCTTGCCACATCTTCACTTTTTCGAAGAACATAGCAAGAGCTTGTTTATTTTGCATGTTTGGTACTTTTGCTAATAATACTTCTTTTGGAGCATTGAATTCCTTACCTTGCTTTTGCAAAATGACAATGCTCTTTTCAAGTGCTTTATTGGCGAACATTGTATCCGGCAATTGAATAATCGCTTGAATCCAAGCATGCTTTTGAATGTATTTATGCAGTTGTTTCGACTGCTCAGACTCGAAGAGATGGGTTGGTGCTAAGAAAAATAAGTAGCCCCCATCCTTTGTGTAATTAATGGACTGCTCAATAAATAAATGATGTGCATAGCTCATTCCTTCTGAAGCGCATAGTTCATAATCTAATGCGACATCTTCATTCGGATAATACCCGACCGGTAAATCACAAACAACAGCATCTGCAGGATTTACTAATAAATCTTGTAAAGCATCTTGACGGAATAGGGAAACGGGCTGCTCTGTCAAATCAGCTGTAGCAGCAGCTATACGAATAAGTAACTCATCAACTTCTACACCTGTAGCTTCCGTTTTTCCGTCTAATAAATTCATAACTGTTAATAGTAAATTTCCTGTACCTACTGCTGGATCTAAAATAGATATTTTTTCTGTTTTTAGTCGCTCTGCAAATAGTTGCTCCACAAAATAACCAACTAATAATCCAAGAGTATCTGGTGTCATTTGGTGATTCGGCTGAGAACCTTTTCGCATCCCCTTTAAAACAGCAATTTGAATTGCTTTGCGCACATCTTCCTTTGTAGCACCGTCTTGTGAAAAGTCAACTTCCCCATCTAACCATGCCTCTAAACCATCTAAAATCCCCTCTAGTAATGTAACATTATGTTCTTTTTCTATTTTTTCAGCATGTTCATTTAGCATACCAAATAACTTTTCGATATTTTCCATACATAACTTCCTTTCAAGCAGAAAAGAGCCGTGACAAAAACTTGTCACAGCCCCTTTGTCTAGTAATATCTTAGCCTAATATCAATAAATTATGCTAGTGCTTTGACAGCTGCAATTGCCGCTTCATAGTCTGGATGGTTTGTTGCTTCAGGAACATATTCCACATATGTCACTTTGTCATTTGCATCCACAACAAACACTGCACGCGTTAGAAGGCGTAATTCTTGGATGTAGACACCGTATGCTTCACCAAATGAAAGATCACGGTGATCCGAAACTGTTTGAACAGCATCAATGCCTGCTGCACCACACCAACGTTTTTGAGCAAATGGAAGGTCAACAGATACGGTATAAATAACTACATTATCCCCTAACTTTGCTGCTTCTTCATTAAAACGACGTGTTTGTGCGTCACAAACACCAGTATCTAATGATGGTACAACGCTAAATAAACGAATTTTCCCCTCTGAATCTTTTAATGTAACAGGTGATAGATCATTCGCTAATACAGTAAAGTCTGGTGCTTTGTCTCCAACTTTTACTTCGTTACCTACAAGTGTTACTGGGCCATTTTTAAATGTTACTTGTGCCATATAAACGCCTCCTAATCTTCATATGTACATAATATTACTAAATGGAGGGAATTAATTGCAACTGAGACAGCTCATCAAAATAGTTTTGAAAGAATTTTCTCGAACCTGTTCTACCATAATTGCTTATGGTTGCACCATTTCTGCAAGCTCATCACCATAATATAGGGTTGATTTTCGTTCCGACAAGCGATGAGCCGCTTGGAGCAGGAAATGTTTTTTGCGCGACAGCGAAGCGGCAGCAGCAGGGTGTTAGTAATGAAAACGTTATCACAGAACGTGATAAATTTTCCTCTATTGCTAATTCCCAAGGAGTCACCCTGCCGGAACGAAGTCGTTAAATGTCATCCCAACTTTCGGGACTTTTCTCCAATGAACTAATCATTAATCACCTCTACCATCACAAAAAAAGCTGTCTCACCGTAATGAGACAGCTCAAGCCATTATTCTTCGTTATGTTTTTCCAGCTTTTCAGGTTCTGGTTTTTCCTCTAGAGGTGCAGATTTAGTCTTTTCCTCTGTGATTGGCAAATATGATTGCACAATATCTTTTTCAACATAAACTTTTTCATGAACGACTGTTGTATCCGCGAAAAAATCATGTAGACCTTGATTGTTTGGTAAAATGCCTACAAGAATATAAAGTGGCATGAAAATGCTATTGATGATACGCCCTATCCAATCACGGAATAACACATCTGACCAAGTCAGCTTATCATGCTTTAATGAAATAACACGCAATCCAAATATCATTTTCCCTAATGTTTGCCCAAAAAACTTCGTCATTAATACGAAATAACTGTAATAAAGAATAGCAGATAAAATCGAAATCGGTGCATACCATACAGTCTCAGATAATGACCAATCCATTAAATAAAAAATTGGGTTAACGAGAATTCCACCTATAGCTGTAATAACGAATCCATCTAATAAAAATGCCCAGAAACGTATCCAAAAGCCTGCCGTTTTTAACGCATAATTTTTATTCGTAATTGGCTGATTTATTAGGAACGTATTCTCCATAGAGGGTGAACCTTGCATAACAATATCATTGTTTGTCATTGTACTCCCTCCTTAGTTTTCGCCATATAAGTACATCATTTTTGGCGCTTTATAATCTGCCATAATTTTCATCAACATTTTTTCCTCTGCTGAAGGGCCAAACATTGATCCAATCTTCATCCCAACATATGATGGCCAACCACCCGTCTCATATGAATACTCAAATAATTCTGCATCCTCTAAACTAAAGTCTTTACGCATTGCAGTGATTGCTGCTTCCTCATCGCCAATCTCATCTACTAAGCCCGCTTCCAGAGCCTTCTTACCACTAAGAATTCGACCATCGGCAACTTTTTTCACATTAGCTTCAGACATATTACGACCTTTTGCCACAATATGAACGAATTCCTGATATGTTTCATTAATCATGTCTTGCATCATAGCACGCTCTTCTGGTGTTACTTCACGCATTGGGCTAAGCATATCTTTATGTTCACCAGATTTAAACGTTTCATATTTAATCCCAACTTTTTCTGCTAACGCCTGATAATTAATAGATTGCATAATGACACCAATCGAACCTGTAATTGTATCACGTTGCGCAAATATTTTATCTGCAGGCGCTGAAATATAATAACCACCTGAAGCTGCCATCGAATCCATAGTTACATAGATTGGAATTTGTCTCTCTTCTTTAATTTCCATGAGTTTTTTATAGATTTCAGCTGATTCCTTTACTCCGCCACCTGGTGTATTAACACTTAAGACGATACCTTCCACAGTCTTATCATTTAAAATATTTTCTAATTGATCTAAGAAAAATTGATGATCATAAGAAACTGGTTCCCAAAACGTACTTGAGCCAACATCTTGAATCGTACCGTCAACCTTTAAGTATGCAATACGTTTATCCATTTCGCCGCTTTCTTTAACTTCTTCCATCAAAGTTAAATCGTTTCCCGCCACCAAGCTATCAAAATTACTAAAGAAATTCGATTTAAAAATTGCAAAAATTGTGTTGATCCCTAATGAAAACAATAATAATACACCTGCAATTATTAAAGCGGTCCACCTTTTACCATTCATATCTTTCCGCCTCCTCATAACGTTATACGATTGATATCCAAATTTGTTTCATACTTATTGCAATAATATGCTTAGCACCATAACATGGGGTATACTTTTAACCATTCCAATCCACTTATAAACTAATTACACGTTTTGCAAATACCATTTTTTAGTAACCAACCAATACTATGCAATAAATTTAACCAATCCAGCTTATTCAACCTATACTACATTATCTTCTATTAAAAAAAAATCAAAGTTCATAAAAAAAGCAGGAACTTTGATTTTCGACATTATTTCCTAGGAAATTAACGATGATTACTATATTGGATTTTTTCTTGCTCACGTAATTCGACACGGCGAATTTTGCCTGATGTAGTCTTTGGTAGCTCAGTAACAAACTCAATAGCACGAGGATATTTATAAGGAGCTGTTAAAGTTTTTACATGGCTTTGTAGTTTTTTTATAAGCGTTTCATCACCCACTACTCCATCAGTCAGCACTACAAATGCCTTCACGAGATTTCCACGAATTTCATCGGGACTCGCAACTACGGCTGTTTCTTTTACTGCTGGATGCTTCAATAACGCATCTTCTACCTCAAATGGACCTATCGTATACCCAGACGAAATAATGACATCATCTCCACGTCCTTCAAACCAAAAATAGCCATCTTCATCTTTATATGCACGATCTCCTGTAATATACCATTCGCCCCTGAATTGTAAATTTGTACGTTCTGGATCGTTTAAATATTTCTTAAATAACGCGGGTGATTCACAATGCACAGCAATATCTCCTACTTCTCCAATTACAGTAGGATTTCCAAAATCATTAATAATTTCAACCGTATTACCTGGAGTAGGTCTGCCCATTGAGCCCATTCTAGCCTCCATCCCTACCATTGTTCCAACAAGTAATGTATTCTCTGTTTGTCCATAACCATCACGTACTTGTACATTAAAGACGTCGGAAAATACTTTTATCACTTCACTATTTAAAGGTTCACCGGCTGACACAGCCTGACGTATCGTACTTAAATTGAAGTCTTGCAAATTTTCAAGTCCTGCCATAAATCTGTATTCGGTCGGTGTGCAACACAGAATATTAATATTGAATTTCTCAAGCAATGAAAGGTAGGTTGCCGCATCGAAGTGACCTTTGTAAACAAATGCTGTCGCTCCACTTCCTAAAGTAGCAAGGAACGGACTCCATATCCATTTTTGCCAACCTGGTGCTGCGGTAGCCCAAACAATGTCACCTTCTTGTACACCTAACCAATTTGGTGCAGTAGTTCGCAAATGCGCATAACCCCAGCTATGTGTATGAACCGCTGCCTTTGGATTGCCTGTTGTACCACTCGTATAAGCTAAAAATGCAATGTCTGTACTCTTAGTCGGTGTAGAACTTATGTAAGTCGTCGGTTGATTTTGCATCTTTTCAAGCAATGGCTGCCAAGGTTCCTGTGCTTGACCAATAACAAACTGCTGTATTTCTTGTAAATTTCCAACATTATCAAATTGTTCAATATAAGGTTCAAATGCAACAACGCCTTTTGCATTGGCATGATTGATTCGATATTCAATATCCTTCGTTCTTAGCATTTCTGAGCTAGGTATAATCGTTAAGCCTGCCTTTAAGGCAGCAATATAAACGATATACGCTTCAACTGATCTTGGCACCATAACCAACATAACATCACCTTTTTTTAAACCTTGAGTTGTAAATACATGTGCTGCCTGATTTGCCTTTTCAAGTAAAGCTCGATATGTTAAGTATTGAATTTCCTCATCTTCGTTATAAACTAATAATGCATTTTTAGTAGAATCCTGTGCATATTTTTCAATTTCATCTGAAATGTTATACCATTCTGGTGCGATTAAATCTTCTCTTTTCATGGCAAATGCCCCCTTTTGTACGCTCATTATAAAACTCAATTTTTATCATTTTCAATGGAATTCACTCCAATTCATTAAAGTCGTGACATCTATCATGCTCTGCTATATGGCATCAGTCACGTATTAGTACTATCAATTTTTGACATAGCATTAGTGCTGTTTTCGCGAAGAAAAAAGACCTATTGAACACGAATGAATAATATGGTACATTTTGGTCAACTAAAAGCATGATTGCAGGGGGACTCAATTAGAGTTGAGAAGGTAAAACCTGACCCTTTGAACCTGTTAGTTAATACTGACGTAGGGAGCAATTCACATCTATTTACTGATGAAAGGCTCTTTTGCGTGTTTTTTTCTACACGAAAAAGAGCCTTTTTTGCACGCTTACGTCCATCCAACAAGGAGGACTAAAAATGTTATTTCATACTATCCGTAAACAAAATCCATTAATTCATTGCATTACTAATTATGTTGTAGCTAATTTCCAAGCAAATGGCTTATTAGCTATAGGCGCTTCACCAGTTATGGCAGATGACAGTCGTGAAGTTGAAGAAATGGTCGCAATTGCCTCAGGCTTATTAATAAATATCGGTACCCTTAATGAGCGAATGAAAGAATCAATGTTACTTGCAGGAAAAAAAGCAAATGCTCTTGGCATTCCCGTTGTTTTAGATCCTGTTGCTGCAGGTGCAACAACTTACCGGAAGCAAACGGTACAACAATTACTCAAGGAAATAAATTTTGCTGCTATTCGTTGTAATGTCGGAGAGCTTGCAGCAATAGCCAATATAGAATGGCAACAAAAAGGCGTAGATAGTGGTAGTGGTTCAATTTCTTTAGAAGTTGAGGCACAAAAAGTAGCTCAGCTTTACAATTGTATTGTAATTGTGACCGGTGAAAAGGATTTTATTACTGATGGCGAACATCAGCAATGGATTACAGGTGGAAATTCACAAATGACAGAAGTCACTGGAACAGGTTGCTTATTGAGTGCCATTTGTTGTGCTTCCTATCTTGTAGGACATAAGCCATTTGACCAATTAATAGAAACATTATCGCTTTATAAAAAAGTGGCAGAGCAAGCTGCTTCTTCCTCCCCAGCTATTGGCGATTTTCAAATTGCAGTATTGAACGAACTACACCGCCTCTCCAAGGGTGGTGAACAATGATGCATATTGTCACGACAATTGCTGGTTCTGATAGTGGTGGCGGCGCAGGGATACAGGCTGATTTAAAAACATTCCAGGAATTAAAGGTATTTGGAACGTCTGTTATTACAGCTTTAACCGCCCAGAATACACTCGGGGTATCGGATGTCTTACCAATTGAAGTTAGTTTTGTCGAAAAACAACTTCAAGCGCTTATCGAGGATTTTCCAATAAGTGCTATTAAAACCGGAATGCTGTTTTCCTCGGAAATTATTCAATCAATTGCACGGATTTTAACTGCAATAAATAGTCCGCTTATAGTAGATCCTGTCATGATTGCAAAAGGTGGCGAAAGCTTATTACAGCAAGAAGCAATTGAGGCATTACGCAGTTATTTGCTACCTATAGCAACAGTGGTCACACCGAACATTCCAGAGGCGGAAACCCTTTCTGGAAGGAAAATCACTTCTTTAACAGATATTAAAGAAGCAGCTAACGTCTTATTACAAATAGGCATTCAATGCGTCATTATTAAAGGCGGTCATTTAGAGGATAAACGTTATGCTACTGATTATGTATTTTTCCAAGATGGTCGGTCATTTTCCATGCAGTCCACTCGTATTGCAACGAAAAACACGCATGGTACAGGCTGTACGTTTTCCGCTGCATTAACTGCTTTTCTTGGTCGTGGACTATCTTTAGAAAATGCGATTGAGGAGGCTAAAAAATTTATTCAATTAGCAATAACTCATGATTTATCTATTGGTAATGGACATGGTCCTACAAATCATTTTGCTTATCAAAACTTGAAGAATTCCTGCGAGGTGATCATTCATGAAACGTGACGATCTACAGCTATATTTTATAATGGGTACAAGTAATGTTTTCAAACACGAGCCATTAAACGTTTTAGAGAAAGCTCTGCAATCTGGAATTACGATGTTTCAATATCGTGAAAAAGGACCAAATACATTAACTGGGCAAGCCTATGAAGATTTTGCTCGTAAATGTCAAAAGCTCTGTCAACAATATCATGTTCCGTTTATCGTCAACGATGATATCGAGCTGGCTATAAAGCTTAGAGCAGACGGTGTTCATATTGGGCAAGAGGACTTTCCCGTGTCGATGGTGCGTAATAAAATCGGCAACATGATTTTAGGCGTTTCTGTTCATTCACAAGCTGAATTACAAACTGCTCTACAATATGGTGCTGATTATGTAGGAATTGGACCGATTTTTTCAACTACTTCTAAAAGTGACGCCAATCCACCTAGTGGAACGAATTTTTTACAACAAGCTCGGATGCAATATCCAGAGCTCCCTATCGTTGCAATTGGAGGCATAAACTGTTCGAATGCTCCTATAGTATTTAAAGCAGGTGCTGATGGAATCGCAGTTATTTCTGCAATTTGCCAAAGTGAGGATATTGCAAATACAGTCTCTACATTGAAATCATTTGAAGGATAAAGGCAGTGGGGATCTTTAGCTATTCCAAGCGGATTTTTACAATGGTAGGGCATGACGCTTCTCTTTTGATATAGATAAATTACGCCCATTCATACGGGATAAAAATTAATAAATTTAAACAAACTAAAACCAGTGCCTTTTACGGTCACTGGTTTTAATTTTATAATTGCGATTATGCAATTATAGGTTGTTGTTTGGCATACCTTTTAATTGTGATTCTGCCATTTGTACAAGACGTTTAGTGATTTCACCGCCAACGGAACCGTTAGCACGAGCTGAAGCGTCAGCTCCTAATTGAACACCAAATTCTTGTGCAATTTCGTATTTCATTTGATCAAGTGCGTGCTCTACACCAGGTACAGCAAGCTTGTTTGAACTGCGATTTGAAGTCATGTCTCTCACCTCCTTGTGAATATAGAATGTGCGATATTAGATTTTTAATACAAAAATTTTTTAGGTAAATTGTGCCACGAAGGAAATAAACAAAAAAAGCCGACTCAAGATTTTTGAGTCGGCTCGTTCGCTTAGGAAATCGCAAGTTTCTTCTATAGAAGATCTGCAAATTTATCGGCTTCTTGCTCCTTTTTCGGGAAAATATAGACTTCACGATTTTTCACTGCTCGTTCGATTAGCTCATCAAAATCCGAGAAGCTTTCGTAATGCTCAACCTTTTCAAGCTTCGGCTTTGTTTTTGGACTTGCTGGAGTAAAAATTGTACAGCAGTCTTCAAATGGCTGAATTGACGTTTCGTATGTGCCTATTTTCTCTGCAATATCGATAATTTCTAATTTATCTGATGAGATTAATGGACGTAAAATCGGTGTGTTAGTTACGGCATTAATAGCTGTTAGACTTTCAAGAGTTTGACTCGCTACCTGTCCAAGACTTTCACCTGTAACAATTGCTAATGCACCAATTTCTTCTCGTACTTTGTCAGCAACTTTTAGCATCATACGACGAGTGGTTGTCATCGATACATTAGAAGGTACTTTTTCTTTAATAAGAACTTGGATTTCAGTGAAAGGAATCACATGTAAACGTATACTAGCGCCAAATTTCGTTAATTCATTAGCCAGCACCTTTACTTTTTCTAATGAATTTTGGCTTGTATAAGGTGGACTAAAGAAGTGTATCGCTTCTAAGCGCACTCCACGTTTCATCATTAAATAACCTGCAACAGGACTATCTATTCCACCAGAAAGCATTAATAAAGATTTACCATTCGAACCTACAGGCATTCCACCTGCACCCGGAATAACTTGTGCCATCATATATGTTGCATCATGACGCACCTCTACACGAAGCTCGATATCAGGATGTTTCACCTTTACTGATAAATTTTGATATCGTGGTAATACATAACTACCAATTTCACGTTGAATAGCATGGGATTCTAACGGAAATGTTTTATCTGTACGCTTTACTTCTACTTTAAAAGTAAGCTGCTCATTTTTAAATGTATCCATAATTGTTATGGCAAGTTTTTTCATAGCCTCCATGTCTTTTTCACATGCTGCTACTGGACTAAAAGATTGGATACCAAATATTTTTGGTAATCCTTTTAATAGAACGTCCATTTGTGTTTCATTTTCAATGGCGATAAACATACGGTCGCGCTCTGTGCGAATGTGTAAATGTCCTAAATCCGCAAACGCATGACGAATGTTCTCGCGTAAACGACGAATAAAATCCATCTTGTTGCGACCTTTTGTAGAAAGCTCACCATATCGAATTAAAATTTCTTTCCAAATCATTTTTAATATTCTCCTTTAAGTTCCATCAATACTTCATCTAATACTTGTTTAAACTTTACTATATCTTCATTTGTTACATGCGCTCCAAAACTTATACGAATAACACCCTTTTTAAAGTGCTCATCAATATTTAAAGCTTCAACAACATGGCTTGTTTTTGTCTGTTTCGATGAGCAAGCACTCGATGTCGACACAATTACATTGCGTTTTTGCAATGCATTGATAATGACTTCACCTTTTAAGTCGCGAATACTAAAAGATAAAATATGTGCCGCACCTTGTGGGGTTGATAAAATATGCACTACATCTCCATAACCACGTAATTGCGTACATATTTCATCATTCCATTGTCGATATTTTTGTGCACGATTATTCATCGTCTCGACTGCCATTCGAGCTGCTTTGGATAAAGCTACTGCTTGCGGTACAGCTACTGTTCCACTACGTAAACCAAACTCCTGTCCTCCACCAAGTGCATACGGTTGCCATTTCATTTTTTTACGGAACGCTAGTACACCTGAACCTTTAAAGCCATGAATTTTATGGCCAGAAATTGAAATACAGTCTGGTCCATCTTCATCGTTAAATGATATTGGTAACTTTCCAAAGCTTTGTACAGCATCCACATGAAAAGCTGCCCGACTTGATTCATGAATAATTTTTGCAGCTTCAAAAATTGGTTGGATAGCACCCATTTCATTATTTACATGCATCATACTTACTAAAATGGTATCCTTGCGCACTTTTGTGCGAAGCTCCTCTAAAGAAATAACGCCATTTTTATCGACTTGTAAGTATTCAACATCAAAACCTTCTTGCTCAAGTTGCTTAACAGATTCAAGAACAGATGGATGTTCAACTTCGGTTGTTAAAATATGATTTCCTTTATGTGTATTGCTACGTGCTAAACCAAATATAGCCGTGTTATTGGATTCAGTACCACCTGATGTAAATAGCACATTTTTTGCTTCTGTCTGCAAAATATCTGCTACTTGCTCACGTGCACGCATTAACAATTC
The DNA here is from genome assembly GCF_028674935.1 of Lysinibacillus sp. CNPSo 3705. Lineage (NCBI taxonomy): Bacteria > Bacillati > Bacillota > Bacilli > Caryophanales > Bacillaceae > Lysinibacillus > Lysinibacillus sp. CNPSo 3705. The sequence continues at coordinate 29,406 of NZ_JAQZSD010000045.1, forward strand.
GTTTGATTCAACACCCATTGCATGAATGGAAGCAGGATTAGCATAATACTGCTCATTCACTGCCATAAATGCTTGCATAACCTCTTTTAAAGGTTTGGTTGTTGCACTGTTGTCTAAATAGATTGTATTAACTTCCATTAATATTCACACACTTTCAAAACGTTGATTTAACGGTATTTATCATAACGCAATCTTCAGCGATTGACTACTAACTTTAACAATTATCCTAATTTAATCACTTATTTCCGTTCCGGCTGGGCGCTTTGTAGCTGTCGCTACAGTGCAAAGCTTCCCGGGGGCGTCCGATGAGCCGCTTCACTCGCGATGTGATCTGACCCCGAGGAGTCGTCCAACCTCCACTTTCAGCGACCATATTTAAACTATATTTCAACACCGTATTGGAGGCGAATTTCACCACTATAAACCGTAGTTAAACATGCTTATTTTTAATCTTTCTTCATTGTTATAAATTCAGTTGAAGCTGTAAATTCCATGACTTTTGTAAAGCCTAATTTTTCATACAGGTGAATAGCTCTTGTATTAAATGTAGCTACTGTTAAACGAAGAGGACTATGACTTTCTTGTTGTAGCTGATTTAAAATAAATGAAAAAAACTCTGAACCATAACCTTTTCCTGTTAGCTCAGGCTTCATCCCTATCCCCACATCAATGTACTCGTCTAAATACGCACCATAATTACGCCCTATAGGTACTTGGGCTGATGTTCCTGTACAGAAAAAACCAACTAGCTCTTCTTTATCATTGACAATTGCATAATACGGACTTTCAAGAATTTCTTTTAAAGATTCATCGCATAGATCATTGTTATAAAAATCATATGGTTCCTCATATTTCCAACCTAAAATATCAGTCGCGAAAATTTCATTCATTTCCCGAATATAAAATTGCATTTGAAACACCTCTAATAGTTTTTAATCAATATCGTAGTGAGATAGCATGTCAAGCTTCCCGTTCCATTTCTCATTAAAAATGAATGCGTAGCTTCCTCAAACGTTCCAAATATGTTTATTGAAATTTGCACCTTTATAACAAAACTGTCTAAAAAGTATTAACTATACCTTTTAGACAGCTGATGTAATTCTTTATTATACTTGACTATTTTGATGCGTTTCTTCTGCTACAAGTTCTTGAATTCGCTTTAAAGCACCTGGCTCCATTTCTTCAACTGCTGTTCCAGCCTCTTCTAATGCCTTGGAATAGCGGAATTGATTAAAGGATTTTTCTGCTTCTCTTAAACAACTATGCAATTTAGGATTTGTGGCACGATGACGATTACCGTACTGAATAATACGCTCAATCAGCATTACATTTTCAATCAATTCATGCGCCTTCGCTTTTACATCCTCTACACAAAGTGTTGCAGCATTTAAATTGTTATGAACTGTTCCCATATTGAGTGGTACCTCTTGAAGGCTTTGCATAACTACATAAATATGCTCTGCCGCCTCATCTAGACGAGCGTCCATCTCTTCGGGGATACCTGGAATATTCGCCTTATTCAATAGACGATCTGTTTCTTGTAATGTTTTCTTTAAGTTTTCTACTTGTGCACGGGCCTTGTTTTCATCAATTCGGAGCTTCTTCATCGTATTTGATAAGTGACCTTGCTCCTCATGAATACGTTCAAGTTCCTCGTTAATTTCAATCAATTCTTCCTGCAAACTTGAGTATGCAGATTTTTCCTCCCTAACACGCATCGCTAATAAATCATAGCGACGTTGTAAAGCCTCTAATTGCTTTAATGCAGCTTTTGGAATTTCGGCATCTTTTTCATTTAAACGATAGCTTTGCTGCACAAACGTTGCTTCATCACTTACTAATCTTGTTGAACTTATAACATTAGTAATTGAGCTTAATAAACGATCACAATTTTGGTCAACGTAATTTTTAGCAATAACTTCTTTTTCAAGTAGATCGTAAAAGTGATCAATCTCTTCATTTATTTCAGCTACACGTGGTTTAACAACGCTTAAATTAAGCTCTGCTAATTCTTTTTTTAATGTTTCAAATTCTTCATCAAATTTATCGAGCCCCTTAGTTAGCTCTAAATGCTGTAAGTAGTAGGATTGCTCCTCCATTTCACGCTGGCCACTACGCAGTTCTTGTACCGCTCCTGGTAGCTTTACTTGCAATTCAGTCAAAATTGTTGGGACATCATTAATATATTCAAATGTCTGTTGTGATTCTTGGTTCAATCCAATAACAATTTCTCGTGCCTGCAAATAATTCCCTTCACTAGTAAGGACATCGAATTCCTCAAACTTTTGAACAAACATCTCCAGCTTTTTCTCCAGAGCCGGTAATGCTACACCAAATGAATGTTGGTGAGCTAACAATGTTTTACGTGCAGAGCGATAGTATTCTTTTAATTGTTCAATTTCAATACGATTTTTTTCTTCGCTGCCAATTAATTCATTTAGTTCTTCTAAGATTTTATCTTTATCTTGTTCACATTTTTGAATATAATCTTCTATCTCACGTTCAATTAACGTTGCTTTCTTAAAACGAAGTCTATTGATTTGATCCTCTGCATCAAATAAAAGTGAATCAATTTTTGTCATATGTACATCGATGACTTCATCCCAGCTATTACGCCATCGTTCAAACATCTCTTCCGTTTCACCGTTCATGTTCAAAGATTTAACTTTTGAAATTTCCTCATTTATGGGATTGTTTTGTATTTGTGATTTTTCATTTTCAAGTTTAGCAATGATTGTTGTATGTTTTCGTCGCATCATAAATCCTACTATCGCTAAAATTAATAGTAGGATAACCGGAATGATGATATACTCCATCGTAAGCCTCCTATTCTACAATAAACGAATTGGCTAGTTGTATTTATTATATACTATGTTATCGCCTTTTGTACTAAAATTTGAGTGTTTTTTATGTATTTACGCCTTTCTAGAATAACATCTGCTTAAATTTTGAACAATTTGCGCAAATAAAAGTGTTTGGTCCAAAAGCTAAAGGAGTGGTAATTTTATGAAATGTGACGGCCATGTTCATAGTCCTTATTGTCCACACGGTACTTCTGATTCATTTAAGCAATACATTGAAAAAGCAATTTCTCACAACTTTACTGATATCACCTTTACAGAACATGCACCATTACCATTGAATTTTACTGACCCTACACCTCAGCAAGATAGTGGTATGAATCCGGAATTTTTAATGCCTTATTTTGAAGATTTACTACGCCTTCAAGAGGAGTATGCGCAAGACATTCGCATTCATATCGGTCTTGAGGTGGACTATATTCAAGGCTTTGAACAAGAAACTCGTCAATTTCTTGATACATATGGACACTTTTTAGATGACTCTATTTTATCCGTCCATTTTTTACAATGGCAAAATACCTTTGCTTGCATAGACTTTTCTCCAGAAAGCTTTATGGCTTTTTCAAAAAAAGTGGGTTCTATTGAACAAGTGTATAATTTATATTATGATACCGTCCTACAATCCATTAAAGCAGATTTAGGGCAATACAAGCCTAAGCGCATTGGACATCCTTCACTTATTCACAAATTTCAATTAGCACATAAGATGAAAATTGATGATTCTTCGCGGATTCGAGAAGTTTTAGATTTAATGAAGGAAGAAGGCTATGAGCTAGATTTAAATAGTGCTGGTTTAAGTAAAACATATTGTCAGGAACCTTATCCACCTTTACCCTTTATCGATTATAGTAAATCGATTGGGCTACCAATTGTTTTTGGTTCAGATGCTCATAGTGTTGCTGATTTACATCAACACTATAATGTTATATTTCCAAAATAAATAACTTTCAAACGAGGTGCTATTATGTTTACACAAATTAATTATGAAGGACCCATTGCCGAGCAATATAATACACTAGCCAAACAGTTAGATGCCTTACTTACGGGAGAAAGCGATCGCATTGCTAATTTAAGCAACGCCTCTGCTTTACTAAATCAATTCCTACCAAACATTAACTGGGTTGGTTTTTATGTATTACAGGGGGATGAACTTGTATTAGGGCCATTCCAAGGCTTACCTGCCTGCGTCAGAATACCAATTGGACGCGGAGTTTGTGGAACAGCTGTAGACAAAGCAGAAACAATAGTAGTAAAAGACGTACATGACTTTCCTGGACATATTGCCTGTGATGCTGCATCCCAATCCGAAATTGTTATTCCCTTAATAAAAGAAGAACAGGTCATCGGTGTTCTTGATATCGATAGTCCAATCGTAAACCGCTTTTCAAAGGAAGATCAAGAAGGGTTAGAGATATTCGTTAAAACCTTACTTCTCCATTTATAAAAAATACCCTGAAATGATGTATTGTCATTTCAGGGCATTTCAGCACATAAGGCTGACGTTTTCTTTATTTCACATTATAAATTGTTTTGATAAGATCGATCATGAACACAAAATCGATTTTTGCCACTGTTTTTCGCTTCATATAGCGCTGTATCTGCATGGAGGAAAACAGACTGAAAAGCTGGATGGTACTGTTCGTCCCATGTTATGAGACCCGCTGAAATAGTCACCTGAGGATCTGTTGTATTTGGAATTTTTGCAACAATTGTGGCTGCTAATTCGATTGCTTCTTTCTCATCAATATTTGGGATATACACAGACATTTCTTCTCCACCCCAGCGTGCACAGATGCCACGAGCTCCAATCGTTTCTTTTAACTGGACCGCAATTTGCATAAGAATCTTATCACCAATTTGGTGACCATACGTATCATTAATACGTTTGAAATTATCAATATCAATAAGTAAAAACATCCCTGATTGATCATTTTTAAGGGATCTTTCTACATACTGATCTAAATAACTTCTTGCATATAATTTTGTTAAATGGTCCAAATCTACCATTTCTTGAAGTTGATTACGTAGTATAGAGTTTGCAATTGCTAAAGAAGAGTGATGGATTAATGATTGCATTAGTTTAAAGCTATCAAATGAAAAGAAATATGGCTCCTTGTGTAACACAATACTAAAGCCGTTAATTTTTTCTTCCATTAAAATCGGGATTGCCATAATTGAACGATATTCAATTTGATTAGGGGTTAATCGACTGAAATCGGCAATAAATAGTGGATCGTTAGTATGTTCGAAATGATGTTCAACATGTTTGATATATGTTTGACCCTTCTCTGCATTGAATAAGGCTGTACTAGCATCCGTCACTTTAAAGGTATCATTATGTTTAAAAGCGAAACAAACTTCCATTGGTTGAAAAGATTTCATTAACTGTTTTTGAAGGAAAAGTAACATTTCATTTATGTCAATCCTCATATTTAAACGATGCGATGTTTCATTGATGAGTTGTAAATCACTTACAAGGCGATGTGATTGATGATATAATTTCGCATTTTCTAGCGCATTTCCAGATGTTTGTGCTAGCATTCGTACAAAATCTTTTTCAGTCGTTGAAAAAAGATATGTTGTAGGTGCACTTACTTGTAAAATACCATAAATTGCTTGTCTTCCTTTTATAGGGGCGTTTAATAATCGACAATTCAAATCGCTTGCTAGCTCCGTCGTCAACTCTCCTGAGACAAAAGCCTCAATTGTCGCTGGTCTTTCAGATAAGTAATCAAATAGCTTAATATCGATCGTCGTATGGCGGTCTTGATCATTCGATAGTATAAGCTCCACATTAAACTCTGGAAAATTATCCTTAATATTTTTCAAGACATTTTCTAAAATTAAATCAATATCCATAGTGGAATGAAATAAATCTGTCATATTGTACAATTTTCTATATTGATCTTCATTCACTTTTACTTGAAGATTTTCTCTAATTATCTGAAAGAACTTCGTGAGCGTTTCAATAAACTCTTCCCCATAATCTGAAGCCATAAAGTCTGTCCAGGCATCGGTTGCCTCAACGAGTAGCACACCAATTGGATTTTTACCATCTGCTTGGAAAAGCACCATATCTGTCATCATCATATATGCTTCTTTTTCTTTTAATATATAAGGGACTTTCACCAACTTCTGTTGATAAAAGTTAGCTTCAATCATTAACCATGACACAGCATTTAGTTTTGTTTCAATTGTTAAAGTAGCCATTTCTTCAACAGGTATTAAAGAATTACCTTCAAAACTAAGAAATGCCATTTTCACAATTCCAAAGCGCTTCTTTAGACACTGTTCTAATGAGCAAAAATACTCATTAAAACCGGCTTGTTCCTTAGAACTCACCCAAATGCTCAAAACATCTGATTTTATATATTTTAGCGTTTGTAAATGGTCTGTCATGAAATCACCTTTTCTCTATAACGTCCAAATCAATACTATTAACTTATAGTATAGTAT
>NZ_JAQZSD010000046.1:0-35021 GCF_028674935.1 Lysinibacillus sp. CNPSo 3705
CATGTTTGATGTCCAAAATTTTGTTTCGTTCACTAACTCGAGGTTAGTTACTAAAAACTTTATTGATTACGTTTTGCTTGTTCAGTTTTCAAGGTTCATTAATCTTTGTTTTAAGCATCACCTCTTGGCGACTCACTAATAATATCAAGAATATAAAGCCATGTCAACACTTTCTCAAAAATAATTAATAGTTTTTAAAATCTATTATTATTCTTCTACACCATTTTGTTCAGCGGATTAGTTAGCCTTGGATCAACATTTCATTTCACCTCCTATAGAGATAAGAGACTTCTGTAGTAGCTGACGCTTTGCTTTCGCTACAAAAGACATTGTAACTGCTGTTTCACTTATGTTAAATAAAACATTTCGAAAGCAGTTAAATTATTTCAAAGAGATCATTTTTTCAAGTTCACTTCGTTTATTTAAACTATCAATTTTCTCTTACGTAGCTAGAGGTTAAAGTCTTTGTTGATACTTCAGTTTTATCACCTAAAATAAATTATAGGTTGAGTAAAAATAAAAAAAGGCGAACGCCAATGTTAATGGGTTGCCCTTCTAACTATTATAAATCCGTTATAATACGTGAAATATAGAAAGTACGATTTTTACCTAAATCAAATATCTCTCCTGAATGACATAATTTGATAAGTGGTCGAGTTGGTGCAAATTTGTTTACAAACATTACTTCGCCTTGTTCCAGATTAGATAGTTCAACTATTGTTCCTATAGGAAGGTCGGCAACAATATCTATTAGTGCACGAACTACTTTAATATCAAACTTCCCAAATTCAGATTCATTAATCATCTCTATGACTTTAAAGGAAGATTGCTTTGTTCTATACACTCGCTCACATGTCATTGCATGGAATACATCTGCAACAGCGATGATTTGAGCGAAAGTAGAAATATTTGCGATTTTTTCCCCTTTCGGATAGCCACTACCATTTAAACGCTCATGGTGCTGGAAAATAGCCTCTTTCATTGTATCCTTTAAGATCGTTAAATCTTTGACCATATTATAGCTATAAATTGGATGCTTATAAATTTCATTAAACTCTTGCTCTGTTAAGGTTGTTTTTTTATCACGGATACGTGGATGAACTTTTGCCATTCCACAATCAGCTAGTAACCCTCCGATTGCAACTTGTATTGTCATTCCTTTATCATAGCCTAATTTTTGTGCAATTACGGAAGAAATCAATGCTGTTGCTACACAATGATGGTACAAATAGTCTTTTGGATTAGAATACTCATTTAAATCAAAAATTATTGTACGATCTTCTAAAACCATTTCTAGTAATGGTAAAATAATTTTACGTGCTTTCGTAATATCTACCTTTGCACCAGCTTCCCAATTTTTAAATTCCTTTTTAAATTGTTCAATGGAATTGTCATAAATCTTTTTAAAAGATGGAATAGCCTCTTTTGGAACAATTAATTCTGTTTCTTTTATCTCTGATCGAGCCTCTATACCATCTTTATAAATTGGAACTCTCGATATATTAAAAGCAAAAAAAACTGGTAAATGTTCATGGGTAATTATCGTGTTTTTAAAAATGATTGGATATTGTGTATTAGCAAAAATATCTTCAGAAATTACTTTTCCAACGCGTAACTCTGAAATAGGGATATATATAGTTTCCACGCAATTAACTCCTCTTCACTATTTCACTTATAAGGTTTATTTTATCATGGAATTCAAAATAATTACTTATTTTTCATGATTTATGCAAAAAAAAACGATGAACGGCAACACTAGCTGCCGTCATCGGTCTTTTATTATTCTTCTACTTGATCATTTTCTTCGTTACATTCTTCGTTAGATTCTTCTTCTTTTTCAACCTTCGCTACAGTTGCTACAAGCTCTTCATCCCCTAAACGAATTAAACGAACTCCCTGCGTACTACGACCAATTAAAGAAATATCATTCACATCCATACGGATTAGCATGCCATTAATTGTAATAAGCATTAAATCTTCTGAACCATCAACAGTTTTTACAGCTACCATTGGACCGTTTTTATCAGTGATTTGAATTGTTTTTAATCCTACACCACCACGGCTCTGTAAACGATATTCTTCTTCAGAAGTACGTTTACCATAACCTTTTGCTGTAACAACTAAAATTTCCTGTCCTGGTTCAACGATTTCCATACCAACTACTTCGTCACCATCACGTAGTTTAATACCTCGTACACCACCTGCAGTACGGCCCATTGAACGAATATCCTCTTCTTGGAAACGTACAAGCATCCCATCACGAGTACCGATAATCACTTGTTTATCTCCATCTGTTAAACGAACAGAAATAAGATCATCGTCTTCTCGTAAACTTATAGCTATTAAGCCGTTTGTTCGGATGTTAGCAAATTGAGATACTGGTGTACGCTTTGTAATACCTGTTTTAGTAGTGAAGATAAAGTATGCATCTTCATCAAATGAACCAACACGGATCATTGCTGTTACTTTCTCACCTTTTTCAATATTGAGTAAGTTAACAATCGGTAATCCTTTCGCTGTACGGCCAAATTCCGGAATCTCATAACCTTTTGCTCTAAATACTTTTCCTTTTGAAGTGAAGAACAAAATTGTATCGTGTGTAGATGTATTCATAAGATGCTCTACAAAATCATCTTCATTTGTGCCCATACCTTGTACACCGCGACCGCCACGTTTTTGACTGCGATATGTATTCGCAGCTAAACGTTTGATATAGCCATTGTGCGTTAAAGTTACGACTGAATTTTCGACTGGAATTAAATCCTCGTCCTCAATCATTTCTAAACCGCCAGAAGTAATTTCAGTGCGACGCGTATCGTTAAAGCGATCTTTTACTTCTAATATTTCAGTGCGAATAATATCAACAATTTTAGCCTCATCCGCTAAAATTGCTTTTAATTCAGCAATTAATATTTGAAGCTCTTGGTATTCTGCTTCAATTTTTTCACGCTCTAATCCACTTAAACGAACTAAACGCATATCTAAAATCGCTTGCGCTTGACGTTCAGATAAATTGAATCGCTCCATTAATTGTGGTTTAGCTTCATCACCACTACGTGAACCACGAATAATAGCAATAATTTCATCTATATGATCAAGGGCAATACGTAAGCCCTCTAAAATATGCGCACGATCTTCTGCTTTCCTTAAGTCAAATTCCGTACGACGGCGAATAATAACCTTTTGGTGCTCTAAATAATGATGCAGCATTTCTTTTAAGCCCATTACTTTAGGCTGACCATTTACTAATGACAGCATATTAATACCGAAGCTCGACTGCATTGCTGTTTGTTTATATAAATTATTTAAAACTACATTGGCATTTGCATCTTTGCGAACTTCGATGACTACTCGCATACCACGTCGGTCAGACTCATCACGTAGGTTTGTAATACCATCAATTTTTTTATCGCGTACAAGCTCTGCTATTTTTTCAATAAGCTTCGCTTTATTGACCTGGTATGGTAATTCATGAATAAGAATCGTTTCTTTACCATTTGATTTCTGTTCAATCTCTACCTTTGCACGAATAATGATTGAGCCACGACCAGTTTCGTAGGCACGGCGAATACCGCTACGGCCCAAAATTAATCCACCAGTTGGGAAATCAGGTCCTGGGATAATCTCCATCAATTCTTCTGTTGTAATAGCTGGATTTTCAGAAAGTGCAATCACGGCATCTATCGTTTCACCAAGTTGATGTGGCGGAATATTTGTCGCCATACCAACCGCAATTCCTGCCGCTCCATTTACTAATAAGTTTGGATAGCGACTAGGAAGGACAATAGGTTCCTTTTCTGAACCATCATAGTTATCTGTGTAGTCAATTGTGTCTTTATTTATATCACGAAGCATTTCCATCGCTATACGAGACATACGTGATTCCGTATAACGCATCGCTGCCGCTCCGTCGCCATCAACAGATCCAAAGTTACCATGACCATCGACTAGCATGTAACGATAGCTGAAATCTTGCGCCATACGTACCATTGCATCATAGATAGATGAGTCACCATGTGGATGGTATTTACCCATTACGTCCCCGACGATACGTGCTGATTTTTTGTACGCTTTATCTGCTGTATTCCCTAGCTCTTGCATGCCATATAAAATACGGCGATGTACAGGCTTCAATCCATCTCGTACATCTGGTAATGCACGAGAAACGATTACACTCATCGCATAATCGAGGAAGGATGTTTCAATTTCTTTTGTTATATTAACTCCTTTAACACCGGAGCGTTCTTGTTCTGACAAAGTGTAGACCTCCTCTCAAGAAAAATTAAATATCTAAATTAGCGTATACAGCATTTTCTTCGATAAACTGACGACGCGGTTCAACTTCATCGCCCATTAAACGCTCAAATGCTTGGTTTGCTTTAATTGCATCATCTAATTCTACTTGTAACAATGTGCGGTGCTCAGGATCCATGGTAGTTTCCCAAAGCTGCTCTGCATTCATTTCCCCAAGACCTTTGTAGCGCTGTACATTTGGTTTTGGCATTTTTGGTAGTCGTTCTAAAATTTCTTTTAATGTTTCTTCGTCATAGCAATATTCAACATGCTTACCTTGCTTAACTTGATAAAGAGGTGGCTGTGCAATATAAATATAACCTGCCTCTACAAGAGGTCGAAGGAAACGGAAGAAGAATGTTAGTAGTAATGTGCGAATGTGGGCACCATCGACATCGGCATCTGTCATAATAACAATTTTATGATAACGAGCCTTTTCTAAAGTAAACTCTTCGCCAATACCTGTGCCAAATGCTGTAATCATCGCACGAATTTCTGCATTCGATAAAATTTTATCTAAACGTGCTTTTTCGACGTTAAGGATTTTACCACGTAACGGTAAAATTGCTTGGAAGTGTCGATCACGTCCAGATTTCGCAGATCCTCCGGCAGAGTCACCCTCAACGATATAAATTTCGCATTCAGCTGGATTTGTTGAAGAACAGTCAGCTAATTTACCTGGCAAGCTTGATACTTCAAGTGCACTTTTACGACGTGTAAATTCACGTGCTTTTTTAGCAGCTACACGTGCACGAGCAGCCATTAAACCTTTTTCAACAACTTTACGAGCGACAGTTGGATTTTCTAACATAAATCGTTCAAAGCCATCTGAGAACAAGGAGTTAGTAATTTGGCTAACTTCAGAGTTACCAAGTTTTGTTTTTGTTTGTCCTTCAAATTGTGGATCAGGATGCTTAACTGAAACAATAGCTGTTAACCCTTCACGAACATCCTCACCAGTAAGGTTTGCATCTGATTCTTTTAATAACCCATTTTTTCGCGCGTAATCATTAATAACACGTGTTAGAGCCGTTTTAAAACCAGATTCATGTGTACCGCCTTCATACGTATTAATGTTATTAGCAAATGAAAAGATATTAGAAGAGAATCCAGCATTATATTGCATAGCAATTTCAACTGAAATACCATCCTTTTCTCCAAGAACATCTATTGGATCATGGATTGGCTCTTTCGTTTGATTCAAATGCTCAACATAAGAACGAATACCACCTTCATAATGATACGTAGTAGAGCGTTCCTCACCTTCGCGCTCATCAGCGATTGTAATCCTAATACCGCGATTCAAATAAGCTAATTCACGAATACGATGTGCTAAAATATCATATTCATAAACAGTCGTTTCTTTAAATATTTCAGGGTCTGCTTTAAAACGTGTAGTTGTTCCATTACGATCTGAATCACCGATAACCGTTAGCTCTTGCACAGTTTTCCCACGTTCAAATTTAATTTCATGAATATGACCCTCACGATGAACTTGAACGATCGTTTCAAGTGATAAAGCATTTACAACAGATGCCCCTACACCATGAAGACCACCAGAAACTTTGTATCCTCCACCGCCGAACTTACCGCCAGCATGGAGAACTGTCATAATAACCTCAACAGCAGGCTTACCCATTTTCTCTTGAATACTTACTGGAATACCACGACCATTGTCTTCTACACGAATCCAATTGTCTTTTTCTATCGTTACTTTTATATCTGTACAAAATCCTGCAAGAGCTTCATCAATACTATTATCAACAATTTCCCATACTAAATGGTGAAGCCCTTTAGAGCTTGTTGAACCGATATACATCCCTGGTCTTTTACGTACCGCTTCTAAACCTTCTAATACCTGTATTTGATCGGCTTCATAAGCTTGATTTTGTAAACCTTCGTTCTCTATAGCCACGGCTTTCATCTACTCCTTCATAACATCATTGTGTGTAAATGAATGAACAGTCAACCGAGCTGACTATTACCATTCTTTTGTAATCTAAAAAACTCCCGGGCTAACTTTCTTCAATCGCGCCTTGTTTCACGTGAAACAGCTGTGCATGCTCCATCGTTTCATGGTGAATTCCATCAACACTTGTAGTTGTGACAAAGGTTTGAACTTCACCTTGAATGGTATTTAATAAATGCGATTGGCGATAATCGTCGAGTTCTGACAATACATCATCTAAAAGTAGTATGGGTGTTTCATTTGTTTCTTGTTTAATTAACTCGATTTCAGCAAGTTTTAATGAAAGAGCGGTTGTACGCTGCTGTCCTTGTGAACCATATGTTTGAACATCATAGCCATTTACCAAAAACTGCAAATCATCTCGGTGTGGACCAACTAGTGTTACACCCCGGTCAAATTCACGCGGCTTAGCTTCTATTAGCTTTTTATGCAAGAAGTCTTCAATTTCATTGGAAGTATGTTCTTTTTCAATACCAGCTACTGTGCGGTATTTAATAACTAATGTTTCCTTCCCTTGTGAAATACCTGCGTGAATTGGCTCTGCCCACTCCTGCAATAAATCCATAAATTGAAATCTTTTTCGAATAATTTGGGTAGCTGCGTGAATATATTGTTCATTATAAACCTCGTACATCACGCTATCTGGCATTGCTTTCCCTTGATTCATCTTTAAAAAGTGGTTACGTTGCTTTAAAACTTTTTGAAAGGTTAATAAATCATGTAAATAAACAGGCGAAATTTGCCCAATCTCCATATCAATAAAACGTCGTCGTATTTGCGGACTTCCCTTTACGACATTTAAATCTTCGGGTGCAAACATCACGACATTCATTTGGCCAATATAATGACTTAGGCGACTTTGTTCTATGTGATTTATCTTACCTTTTTTGCCTTTTTTCGTAATCGTAAGCTCAATCGGTAAAATACCATGCCTTTTTTGAACGGCCCCTTCTATTTTACCATAGTCTGAATCCCAACGTATTAATTCTTTATCGTTCGTCGTGCGGTGGGATTTAGCCATCGCCAATACGTAAATAGATTCCATAACATTTGTTTTTCCTTGAGCATTTTCACCAATGAAAACATTAATTTTTGGAGAGAAGTTTAAAGCTAAGGCATCATAGTTACGGTAATTTGTAAGTTTTAATTGCTCTATATGCATAATCTACTGTCCAGTGGTACCTACGATACGGAATCGACCACATCCAGGAATATTTACAATGTCACCGTCACGTAATTTACGACCGCGGCGATCATCTATTTCTCCATTTACATATACATCATTTTCCTGTAAAAACCACTTGGCCATACCACCAGAGCTAATGGCATCGGTCATTTTTAAAAGCTGTCCTAATGTGACAAACTCTACATCAATTTCAATGTCCTTCATAGCTGAGTTCCCCTCCAAATACAGATCGTCTATCTCTCTATCATACCTAAAAATCCACCATAAGTAAAAAAAGATAGCCGCAATTAGCGACTATCAGTACATTTTCCAAGGTCCTTTGACTTTGAAATGATGGAGTTTATTCTCTCCGACAAAAATTGTTTACTTCCATTACTAATTTCGGACACAATTTGGCCTCGGTTTAATTGATTTTTTAATACGTACGCACAGGTAAAATCAATTGCAAAATAGCATCGTCATGAACAGAACGTAAAATAAATGGTCTCATTGCCCCTGTGAATTGAATGACTACTTCTTGACCATCAATTGCTTTTAGTGCCTCCATCATGTATTTCGCACTGAAAGAAATTTTTAAGTTCTCCCCTTCTAATGACTCAACAGGAATTTCTTCTTGTACTTTACCGATTTCTGGAGAATTAGAAGAAACTTCGACAGCTTGATTATCTAAAATCTCAAAACGTACAACATTGTTACGATCGCCACGAGCAACAAGAGATGCACGATCGATTGCTTGTAATAATGATTTACCATTAATCGTTAGATTTGTTTGGTACTCTTCTGGAATTAAACGTGATGTATCTGGGTAGTTCCCTTCAAGTAAACGAGAGAAGAATAATACTTCCCCTGTTTTAAATAATACTTGCTGACTTGTGATAACAATTTGTACAAGATTTGTAGAATCCTCTAAAACCTTATTTAACTCATTTAAGCTTTTACCAGGAATGACAACACTATGTTCAACTTCAGGTAAATTTTCCAGTTGAACTTTACGTCTTGCCAAACGGTGGCTATCTGTTGCAACACAGATTAATGTTTCATTTTTTATCTGCCAGTTTACACCTGTCAACACTGGTCTACTTTCTGAAGTGGCAACAGCGAATACTGTTTCACGAATAATTGATTTTAATAGATCAGCAGGAATAGTAAATTTTTGATCCTCTGTTAATTCGGGTAATAAAGGATATTCAGCAGCATCAGAGCCAATTAAGTGGAATTCAGATTTCCCTGAGCGAATATGAGTTTGGAAACCAGTTGTTACTTGAATTTCAACCTCATTTGTTGGTAATTTACGAACAATTTCATTGAACATACGAGCTTGTACAACAATTGATCCTGTTTCTGTTATATGAATTATTTGTTGGCCATCTTCTTCAACTGGAATAAATGTTTGAATTGTAATATCAGCATCACTACCTGTTAAGCGAATACCCTCATCTGTTACATCCATTTTTATCCCCGTTAAAATGGGTATAGTCGTTTTTGAACTTACAGCTTTCATGACATCATTTAAACCCTCTAATAAACGGTCACGTAAAATATCAAATTTCATTCGTTTTCCCTCACATATTTATATTATTTATTTATATAAAATAAAAAAGATATAGTAATAGGTCCTGTGGATTTGTGGATAAGTACTTCCAAGTGAATAAAATCAGTCTATCCACATGTAGATAGACTGTGTATAAGTTTGTGTTTAAATGTTTGTGTTGTCCACAACATTATTTCCCTAACATGCTTCGAATTTGTTTAATATCTTGCTGTAGCTGAACGTCATTTTTCAACATAGAAGATATTTTTTCGTGAGCATGGATAACCGTAGTATGGTCACGTCCTCCAAATTCTTCGCCAATTTTCGGCAGCGAAAAATCTGTTAATTCGCGAGATAAAAACATGGCGACTTGACGCGGGAAGGCAATTAATTTCGTACGTTTTTTCGCGGCAAAATCCTCTAAACGAATGTTAAAGTGCTCTCCTACTGCATTTTGAATGTCTAATATCGTGACAGTTCGCGGCTTTGAATTAGGGATAATATCTTTTAATGCTTCAGCAGCCAAAGTTGCATTAATATCCTTGTTAACAAGCGATGAATAGGCAACGACGCGAATAAGCGCACCTTCAAGCTCCCGGATGTTGGAGTCAATCTGGTTCGCAATATAGAGCATGACTTCATTTGGCACTTCTAGGCCATCAGCCTTTGCTTTTTTTCGAAGAATGGCGATACGAGTTTCCAAATCAGGGGGCGCAATATCTGTAATTAGTCCCCATTCGAATCGAGAACGTAAACGATCTTCCAAGGTTGGTATTTCCTTAGGAGGACGGTCACTAGAAATAACAATTTGTTTCGATTCTTCATGCAATGTATTAAAAGTATGGAAAAATTCTTCTTGAGTTGATTCTTTTCCAGCTAGAAATTGAATATCATCAATTAGCAGTACATCTACATTGCGATATTTGTTGCGGAAATCAAGTGCCTTATTATCTCGAATTGAGTTAATAAATTCATTTGTAAATTTTTCAGATGATAAATATACCACCTTTGCATTTGGATTATGTTCAAGTACATAATGACCAATCGCATGCATTAAGTGTGTTTTGCCAAGCCCTACTCCCCCATAGATAAAAAATGGGTTATAAGCCTTCGCAGGCGCTTCTGCGACAGCTAGCGAGGCAGCATGTGCAAAGCGGTTACCAGAGCCAATAACAAATGTATCAAAAGTATATTTCGGGTTTAACATACCTGGTGAAATATCATGATGATCGTCATTTTTTGCTTGGATAATCGGCGCTGGTAAATCAAAATCGTCCGA
The DNA here is from genome assembly GCF_028674935.1 of Lysinibacillus sp. CNPSo 3705. NCBI lineage: Bacteria > Bacillati > Bacillota > Bacilli > Caryophanales > Bacillaceae > Lysinibacillus > Lysinibacillus sp. CNPSo 3705. Next base: position 10,259 of record NZ_JAQZSD010000046.1, read on the forward strand.
ATCCTGGTTTTTTTGAACAACAAACTTAATAAGCAAGTCTTCGCCTGTAAGCTCCGTTAATATACCTGTAATCAAATGAATATAATGATTTTCAAGCCAGTCTCGAGCAAACGAATTTGGCGCAGCAATTGTCACAGTAGAACCACTACCATTGTAGGAAAGTAGTTTAGTAGACTTTAGCCACGTTTCGAAGCTTGGTTTAGAAATTTTTTGTTCAACTTGAGCCAGGACATTATTCCATAGTTCTTCTAAATGTTCCAAGCTGCTAATCTCCTTTTCAGTTCAATACAATTAAAAGCGCATTTATAGAAACGGTAAATACGTTCATTTTACAACTAGTCCACAAACTCACAAGTTGTGGATAAAAGTTAACCAAAGGCTGTGAGAAAAATTATCCACAGCATATCAACAGTTGTGGATAAAATTAAAGTTCATTTCAGTTTTCAACAAAGTGAAGCACAGATATCGTATCAGAAAAACAAAGCTATTTCAATAGTTTGTGAAACTTATCCACATACCTTTCATTTATGCACTTCCAAGTTGTCCACAAGGTCTGCTTATGTGAAAAAGGTGTAGATAAATGTTGTGGATAAAAAAATATGCAAAAAATACTATACACAACTCTGTGTAAAAAAAACAAGTACTCTGTGGATAATTTATTTTTATGTAGCAGAAGATGATTGAAATAAAAAAATAGACATAGATTTGCGGAAATATAGAAATTTATAAAATTCATTGACAAAATAACTAGTTACTTTATATAATATTCAGGTCTGTATGTTGAAAAATTCAACTCATCCAGGAGGTGTCTATATAAATGAAACGTACTTACCAACCAAAAAAACGTAAGCACAGCAAAGTTCACGGTTTCCGCGCACGTATGAGCACGAAAAACGGTCGCAAAGTTCTTGCTGCTCGCCGTCGTAAAGGAAGAAAAGTATTATCAGCATAAAATAAGTCCACTGAGACACATCAGTGGTCTTTTTTTTCTTTATTTTTGGTAAAGCTAAAAATGAGGATCAAAGGATAATTATCGAGTAGCAGGTGAAAGTAATGAAAAAACGCCAACGAGTGAAAAAAAACGATGATTTTCAAAAGGTGTTTAAAAAGGGTAAATCTTTCGCTAATCGTCAGTTTGTCGTATATTTTTTAGAAAAAGAGGGACAAGCGGAATTTCGTATAGGATTATCGGTTAGTAAAAAGCTTGGGAATGCAGTAACACGCAACCAAATCAAACGCTATATTCGACAAAGTATTCATGAATTAAAGGATGAGCTAAAGCCGAATATGGACTATGTTATTATCGCCAGACAACCGGCGGCCACGATGGATTTTCATGAAGTAAAACAAAGTTTGCAGCATGTACTACGAATCGCAAAAGTATTGAAGAAAGCCTAATATGGATGGCAACCAAAGTGGTGAGATAGAATAGTTTAGTTTCTGCGCGAAAGTGAAGCCAATACAAATACGTATAGGGGTATTTTAAAATCGGATTTTCACTGCAATATATGAATTATTAGTAACATTACTTAGCAAATATGTGCCCGTTGTTAGAATATTTAGTAGAGTGAAACGATATATGCATGATAAAATAACTGATAACTTTATTCAGTTGCAGGAAACTGTAATTGTATAAAGAAGAGAATGCATATAGTTTTAGAAAAAGTGAATAGTATTTGTAGGGGGAAAAAGGTTGAAGAAACAACTTTGGGTAATTTTGTCGCTAGCATCAGTAGCATTACTACTATCTGGTTGTACAGAATTTAATGAACCAATCTCCAAAGAAAGCACAGGCTTCTGGAATGAATTCATTGTTTGGCCTTTAGTGTCAGCGATTAAATATTTTGCTGATTTGCTCGGATCATATGCATGGGGGATCATTGTTGTAACGATTATCATTCGTTTAGCAATTCTTCCATTGATGATTAAACAAACAAAGAGCTCTAAGAAAATGCAAGAAATTCAGCCAAAATTGAAGGAATTGCAAAAGAAGTATGCTTCTAAGGATGCACAAACACAGCAACAGTATCAAAAAGAGATGATGCAACTTATGAGTGAGTCTGGTGTCAATCCACTTGCTGGATGTTTACCTGTATTCATTCAAATGCCAATTTTAATTGGTTTCTACCATGCGATTAGTCGTATGAATGCTACACCTGCTTTTGATTTAGGGAATTTCTTTATTTTCCCGTTAGCAGAAACTGCACCGGCACTAGCAATTACGGCTGGTTTAATGCAATTTATCGTTTTACGTACGGGCCCAGCAATGGATAACCCTCAAATGAAAATAATGATGTATATTATGCCATTTATGATTATTGCTTTCGGTATGGCATTACCAGCAGCATTATCACTATACTGGGTAATCGGTAACATTATTTCGATTGCTCAAAACCTGTTTATTTACAAACCTTGGGAAAAAAATAAAACACAACCTGCTCAAAATGGAGGGGCTAAAAAGTGAAACAACATACGCAAATAGGCGCAACAACACAAGAAGCGATCTCATTGGCGTTACAGAAACTTGGCAAAACCCGTGAACAAGTAGATGTTGAAGTTTTACAAAAAGGTAAAAAAGGATTTTTAGGTTTTGGTGCACGATCTGCAGAAGTTCGTGTAACAGTAAAGGAAGTACAGGTTCGATCCACAATTGAAGTAGAAGAAGCTGAACAGCAAAATACGACTCAATTTGTCGAACCAACAGTAATAGATGATGTTGAAACAATAAGTTCACAAGTTTCTGAACAACCAAGTGATATCGAAACTGTTCAACAAATCGTAGAGGAACAAAAAGAGGAAGAAGAAACCTCGATAAACCCAATTGAAGATGCAAAGACTTATTTAATAAATATTGCTGAACAATTGGGTATTCATGATCTTGAGATTGAAACGACACGTGAAGGGAAATATGTATTATTTCAACTGAAAAGCGAGAAAGCTGCACTACTTATAGGGAAACGTGGTCAAACATTAAATTCCCTACAGCAATTAACACATCTTGTGTTAAATAAAAGTGCCAAGCAGTTCTTAATGGTGAAATTAGACGTAGAAAACTATCGTGAACGTCGTCAAGAAGCTTTGGAATTACTAGCAGATCGTATGGCGGATAAAGCACTTCGCTTAAATCAGCGTGTGACATTTGAGCCAATGCAGTCGTACGAGAGAAAAATTATTCATAATCAATTGGCAAATCGCCTTGATATTGAAACATATTCAGAAGGCACGGAGCCTAATCGTTATTTAGTCATTGAACCTGTAAAGAACGGCTAAACTTCGTAAAAAACATACAGACAAAAATAAAAAGTCATTTTATCGTCATGATAAAATGACTTTTTTATGTTGTTGAAAACTATTATGTCAGTAAATTAAGGTGTGCTATTAAATAAAGTAGGCTCTTTGGCAAAAGGAGGGGTTGATTTCCGTTCCGACTGGGCGCTTTGTTGCTGCCGCTTTGCTTTCGCACAGAGCAAAGCTTCCTGGGGGCGCCCGATGAGCCGCTTCGCTGCAGGGTCTCATCTGTGACGCTGATCCCCGAGGAGTCGCCCAGTCTACACTCCAATCAACCACTTCTCATAGTATATATCTACTAACGTATAGCTCTAATCTATAGTAATAAAGCGAACTTATAACAGATATTTTTGCAAAAGCGTAGCCTTTGTCGAAATACGTGCTATAATGTAGAGCTTTCTGATTATCCACAATTGGAAATTATCCTTACTTTAGATTTTGCGGAAAATATGTTAGTCTAAGGTGTTAGTAAGTATTGGTCGGTTTTATTTATCCACATGTGGATAACGTTAAGGAGGTCATTAAATGGAGTTTGATACAATTGCTGCGATATCCACACCTATGGGTGAAGGAGCTATTGCGATTGTTCGTTTAAGTGGGGACGAAGCAGTCGCGATTGCAGATAAAATATTCAGATCGCCTGGTGGTAAAAGTTTAACAACGAAGGCTTCACATACAATTCATTATGGACATTTGGTTGATCCAAAAACAAATGAGGTTGTAGAGGAAGTAATGCTGTCATTAATGCGTGGGCCTAAAACATTCACTCGTGAGGATGTAATAGAAATTAACTGTCACGGGGGACTAGTTTCGGTGAACCGTGTATTAAAGCTAGCATTAACAAATGGAGCAAGACTCGCAGAGCCAGGTGAATTTACAAAACGCGCATTCTTAAATGGACGTATCGATTTATCACAGGCTGAGGCAGTGATGGATCTAATAAGAGCAAAAACTGATAGAGCGATGAATGTTGCGTTGGGACAAATGGATGGCAAATTATCGCGTTTAATTGGTGACTTACGCCAAGCATTACTAGAGACATTAGCACAAGTAGAGGTTAATATAGATTATCCGGAGTATGATGATGTAGAAGAGATGACGGTACCAGTATTAGTAGAAAAATGTACATGGGTACGCAATGAAATTATTAAACTTTTGCAAACATCTTCTCAAGGGAAAATATTACGAGAGGGTCTATCAACTGTTATTTTAGGCCGCCCAAACGTTGGGAAATCTTCTCTTTTGAATAGCTTAGTACAAGAGAATAAGGCTATTGTGACAGATATAGCAGGTACAACTCGTGATATTATAGAAGAGTACGTGAATGTACGTGGTGTTCCTCTTCGTTTAGTCGATACAGCTGGTATTCGAGAGACAGAGGATATCGTTGAACGAATTGGTGTTGAACGTTCACGTGAGGCGTTGCGTGGCGCAGATTTAATTTTATTTGTTTTAAACTACGCAGAGGAATTAACTGCCGAGGATGAACGTCTATTCGAAACAATTCAAGCGATGGATTACATCGTTATTGTCAATAAAACAGATCTACCGCAAAAAATAGATATAGCTCGTGTTAAGGAGTTAGCAGGCAATCATCGCGTTGTGACAACTTCTCTTTTACAGGAAGAGGGCATCGCAGAGCTAGAGGAAGCAATTGCCGCGCTATTCTTTGAAGGGCAAATTGAAGCGGGCGATTTAACATATGTTTCAAATGCAAGACATATAGCATTACTTCATCAAGCACAAGCAACGGTCGAGGATGCATTAGCTGGAGCGCAAGCTGGTGTACCTGTTGATATGGTGCAAATAGATGTTACTAGAACTTGGGAAATACTTGGGGAAATTATCGGCGACACAGTACAAGAAAGCCTAATCAATCAGTTATTTTCACAGTTCTGCTTAGGAAAATAATTTTACTAAAGAAAGGAAGATACGAGCTATGCCAACAAATTATGAGGCAGGCACGTTTGATGTTATCGTAATTGGCGCAGGTCACGCAGGTTCTGAAGCTGCACATGCTGCTGCCAAAATGGGTGCTAACACACTGATGTTAACAATCAATGTAGATATGATTGCATTTATGCCATGCAATCCTTCCATTGGTGGTCCTGCCAAAGGAATCGTAGTACGAGAAATTGACGCATTAGGTGGCGTCATGGGGAAAGTTATTGATAAAACGCATATTCAAATGCGGATGTTAAATACAGGGAAAGGCCCTGCTGTTCGTGCATTACGTGCACAAGCGGACAAAGTTTTATATCAACAAGAAATGAAACGTGTGTTGGAGGAAACTGAAAATTTAACAATTCACCAAGGAATGGTGGAAGAGCTAATAATCGAAAATGGGGAAGTAAAAGGTGTTATTACACAAATTGGTGCTATTTACCGCGCTAAAACAGTAGTTATTACAACAGGTACATTCCTTCGTGGTGAAATCATTATTGGTGACGTAAAATATTCAAGTGGTCCTAATAACCAACAACCGTCAATTCGTTTAGCTGATAACTTAAAAGAGCTTGGTTTTGACCTTGTGCGTTTTAAAACAGGTACACCACCACGAGTGAATAGCCGAACAATTGATTATGATAAAACAGAGATTCAACCAGGAGATGATGTTCCACGTGCATTCAGCTTTGAAACAACTGAATTCATCATGGATCAGCTACCTTGCTGGTTAACTTATACAAGCCTAGAGACACATGAAATTATCGAGGAGAACTTACATCTTTCACCGATGTATTCAGGGATGATTAAAGGTACGGGTCCACGTTATTGCCCTTCTATTGAAGACAAGGTTGTGCGATTTAACGATAAACCGCGCCACCAAATCTTCCTAGAGCCAGAAGGTCGCAATACACGTGAAGTATATGTACAAGGTTTATCAACTAGCTTACCAGAGCATGTGCAAACACGTTTATTAAAATCAATTCCAGGCTTAGAAAAAGCAGAAATGATGCGTGCTGGCTATGCAATTGAGTACGATGCAATTGTGCCAACACAATTGTGGCCAACTTTAGAAACAAAACGTATTAAAGGTTTATATACAGCTGGTCAAATTAATGGAACATCAGGTTACGAGGAAGCGGCTGCTCAAGGCTTAATGGCTGGGATCAATGCTGCTGCTAATGTGCTTGGTAAACAAGAATTAATTTTAAGCCGCTCAGATGCTTATATTGGCGTATTAATTGATGATTTAGTAACGAAAGGAACAAATGAACCGTATCGCTTATTAACATCTCGTGCCGAGTATCGTTTACTACTTCGTCATGATAACGCTGATTTACGTTTGGTAGAGCTAGGTTATAATATAGGAATGATTACGGAAGGAAGATATGCAGCATTCAATGAGAAAAAAGAGCTGATTGAAAACGAAATTGCACGTCTCCGTGAAGTGATTATTAAACCAAATGAAGCAACACAAGCTACTATTCGCTCTGTAGGTGGTAGTGAGCTAAAAGATGGTATCCGTGGAGCGGATTTATTAAAACGCACAGAAATGCATTATGAGTTAATTTCTTCGTTAATTCCAGCAGACATAGAGTTTTCGGATGAAGTGAAGGAACAAATTGAAATTCAGCTTAAGTATGAAGGTTATATTGAAAAAGCATTGCAACAAGTTGAGAAGCTTCATAAAATGGAAAATAAAAAAATCCCTGAAAATATTGATTATGACGCTATTTCAGGTCTAGCAACAGAAGCTAGACAAAAATTAAAACAAGTTACACCACTTTCCATTGCCCAAGCATCGCGAATCTCTGGTGTAAACCCAGCAGATATTTCAATATTACTTGTTTATATTGAGCAAGGTAAAATTGCACGTGTCAGCGGCGAATAATTAACAACAGTAAAGTGAATAAGAGGCGGGCATACCTTTGTGCCCGCTTCCTATTTTTAAGGCTAGTCTTATTTTTATATAGTTGATTGGTAAATGTGAACGAGTATGCTTACAAATCAAAAATAGGGATAGTAAGCCAGTTAGAAAAAGGAGACTTTACATGAACGAACAACAATTTATCGAGGCTCTGAAGGAAAAGGGCATTGAACTTTCTGAAAAGCAGATTGCTCAATTCAAAAAATACTTTGAGTTACTTGTTGAGTGGAATGAAAAGATGAACTTAACTGCTATTACAGATTTAGAAGGAGTTTATTTAAAGCACTTTTATGATTCGATTAGTGCCTCTTTTTATTTTGATTTTTCAAAAGTGACGACAGTTTGTGATGTTGGAGCAGGTGCTGGTTTCCCAAGTATTCCGATTAAAATCTGCTTCCCACATTTACATGTAACAATTGTCGATTCATTAAATAAAAGAATTACATTTTTAAATCATTTAAGTGATGAGTTACAATTAGATAATATGAATTTCGTACATGCCCGTGCAGAGGAATTTGCACAAAATGCGAAATATCGTGAGCAGTTTGATGTTGTAACAGCTCGTGCGGTAGCCCGATTATCGGTCTTATCGGAGTTATGTGTACCACTAGCGAAGCAAGGTGGCTATTTTGTTGCTTTAAAAGCGGCAGCTGGTGCGGAAGAATTAAAAGATGCAAGAAAAGCATTGGCCACATTAGGGGTTGCGCTAAAAGAAGAATTTTCTTTCCTACTACCTGTTGAAGAAAGTGACCGCATGTTATATATCTTTGATAAAATAAAAGGAACACCGAAAAAATACCCGCGAAAACCAGGTGTACCAAATAAAACACCAATTCAATAATTAGTGTTTCATGTGAAACTTCTCAAAGTAGAAAATATTTTTTCTATTTTGAGCATACATACTAGTTATGGATGGTTATAGCAAATGACATCTACGAACTATATACATTTTAAGAAATATAATAAATAATAATAGAATGAAACAGAGCAAGATAGTTACTTAAAGGTGGTGCCACTTGGATGAAAAGTCCTTTTTCACGTTTTTTTGGAGGCGGTAATAAAACTGAGCCTATTGTGAAAAATGAAGTAGAACAAGCAGAGACGGTTCATGCAGCAGAAGAAGTTATAAAGCTGCCTATTGATCAAATTGTACCTAACCGTTTTCAGCCACGTACTATTTTTGATGATGAAAAAATTGAAGAATTATCAAGAACCATTCATACGCATGGTGTAATTCAGCCAATTGTTGTACGTAAAACAGCGGAAAATCAATATGAAATCATTGCTGGTGAGCGTCGCTATCGAGCAATGAAAAAGCTACAATGGACAGAAGTTCCGGCAATTATAAGAAATTTAACTGATAAGGAAACAGCCTCTATCGCGTTAATCGAGAACCTACAGCGTGAGGAATTAACAGCAATTGAAGAAGCTGTTGCCTATCAAAAATTATTAGAGCTTCATGAGCTGACACAAGAAGCTCTGGCCCAACGACTTGGAAAAGGACAATCCACGGTAGCCAATAAATTACGTTTACTAAAGCTTCCTGAAGAAGTGCAGCAAGCTATTTTGAAGCGTGAAATCTCTGAACGCCATGCACGTGCATTAATTGCAATTAAAGATCGGTCATTACAGCTAGAAGTTTTACAACAAACGATTGAAAATGATTGGAATGTTCGCCAATTAGAAGAACAGATTTATGCTTTACTACATCCGGAGGCAGTAGCTCAAGAAGAAGCGGAGCCAAAGAAAGTAAAGCCGAAACGTAAGGCCATTAGTAAAGACGTACGCATTGCTTTAAATACGATTAAACAATCATTATCTATGGTAACAAAGAGCGGTATAACAGTTAAGACTGAAGAAGAAGACACAGAGGAATATTATCAAATTACAGTGAAAATACCTAAAAAGAAAAAGTCTTAAGTAATGATTAAAGTTATATTGGAAATAAAGAATTGGCTTTTATAGCATCATCAAAGTTGCGGATGATATTGGTTGGAGTGGAGGATAAACGCCACCAGGAAAGTGTCCAATTGGAACGAAAATCAACCCCGTGATATAATGATGAGCTACTTTTATAGTTCTGTACGGAGGAGGCATCTCAGTAATAATTCTGGGAGATGTCTCCTTTTTTGCATATATTCTTAATATTTTATACAACTATTTTCTGTTTTTTTGATAGAATGAAAGTAAGATAGAGGTTTTTAACTTCTTTCAGCAGAAGTTAAAAACCTCTATAAGCGGTAAGATAAAGCGGGTTAAGTTACTTTTCAGCGGGTGCCCAAACATCCGCTGAAAGAAGTTAAAGCCTCCGGCGGATGTCACGGATTCGGCTTTGTGCAAGCACAAAGCCGAATCCGGACACAATTATGCCGAGGCATAATTGATCAGTGATTTTACAAATGATTTATCAAAGTGAACCTTTGATAGATGAAAGCAGGTGCTTTTAAATGGGTAGAATTATAGCAATCGCCAATCAAAAGGGTGGCGTAGGAAAAACAACGACATCGGTCAATTTGAGCGCTTGTCTAGCATACTTAGGGAAGAAAGTGCTCTTAATCGATACTGATCCACAAGGCAATACAACAAGTGGACTTGGTGTAAATAAAGGAGAACTTCAAGGCTGTATTTATGATGTATTAATTGATGATGAAAACGTTGAAAATGTCATTCAACAAACAAATGTCGAAAACTTAGCAATCGTTCCAGCAACCATTTCACTTGCAGGAGCAGAAATAGAATTAGTTTCGACAATTTCCAGAGAAGTACGTTTAAAGCACGCACTTCAAGATGTAAAAGAAGACTATGATTATATTATTATTGATTGCCCACCTTCGTTAGGGCTACTAACAATTAATGCTTTAACTGCTTCGGATGCACTTATTATTCCTGTACAATGCGAATATTACGCATTAGAGGGGTTAAGCCAGTTGTTATCAACTGTCCGTTTAGTGCAAAAACATTTAAATCAGCAATTATACATTGATGGTGTATTGTTAACGATGCTTGATGCACGAACAAACCTTGGCTTACAAGTTATTGATGAAGTGAAAAAGTATTTCCAAGATAAAGTATACAAAACAATTATTCCTCGTAATGTGCGATTAAGTGAGGCTCCAAGTCATGGGCAGCCGATTATCATTTATGATGCAAAATCAAGAGGTGCAGAAGTGTATTTAGAGATGGCGAGGGAAGTGATTAAAAATGGCTAAAGGTCTAGGAAGAGGCATAGGTGCATTATTTCCTGGAGAGTCTATAGAACAAAGTGGGCAAGTGGAAGAAATACAATTAGAGCTTATCATCGCAAACCCATTTCAGCCCCGTAAAATTTTTGATGAAGAAACTTTACAAGAATTAGCTGACTCTATACAGGAACATGGTATTTTACAGCCAATTGCTGTACGTAAAAAAGGACGTAAATATGAAATCGTTGCCGGAGAACGCCGATATAGAGCGACTCAATTAGCAGGCTTAGAGGTTATTCCAGCTATTATAAAAGAGCTATCAGATGCGCAAATGATGGAACTAGCTATTTTAGAAAATCTACAGCGTGAAGATTTGACAGTTATTGAAGAGGCTGAGGCCTATCAAAGCTTAATGGAAAGCTTACATTTAACGCAAGAGGAGCTATCCAAAAGATTAGGGAAAAGTAGACCGCATATTGCCAATCATGTTCGTTTACTTGCATTACCAGAGGATGTTCGTGAGTTTATGAATGATGGAACATTATCGATGGGGCAAGGACGAGCATTACTTGGATTGAAAAATAAAAGAAGAATATCAGAAGTGGCAAATAAGGTCATCAAACAAGGTTTAAACGTACGGCAAGTTGAAATGTTAGTACACAATTTGAATGAAGAAGTTTCACGTGAAACAACTCAACAAAAGAAAAAAGATATATTCGTGGCAGCAAAGGAATCACAGTTACGTGATTACTTTGGAACAAATGTACAAATTAGAAAATCTAATAATAAAGGGAAAATTGAAATTGAATTTTACTCTGAAGATGATTTAGAACGTATTTTAGAAATATTAAATTTACAGGAAGAAGAATAAGAGATATATCAATAACGTGATCAGAGCGCCGAACTACAAGGCGCTCTCTATTTTTCTAGAGAGAAGGAAGGTTGGGACGTGGTATTACTAGGGGCATTAATTAACGCTTTGCTTATTATGATAGGTGCATTAGTAGGACGTATCTTTAAAAATATTCCTGAATCGATGAAATCTACTGTATTATCGATTATTGGATTAGCAGTTGCACTTTTAGGGATTAAAATGGGCTTTGAAAGTGATAATTTTATTATTTTAATGATTAGTTTAGTGGTAGGTACAGTAATTGGTGAGTGGTTAGATTTAGATAAGCAAATGAATAGACTTGGGAAATGGGTAGAATCTTTATTTAGTAAAAATCGAACTGATAATAATCAAATTGGCATAGCAGAAGGTTTTGTAACGGCATCTTTAATATTTGTAGTTGGCTCTATGGGCGTCATTGGTGCACTCGATAGTGGTCTGCGTAACGATCATAATATACTTATTACGAAAGGATTAATCGATGGATTTATATCGATAATCTTAACATCTACATTAGGTATTGGCGTGCTATTATCTGCAGTACCTGTATTCGTTTATCAAGGATTAATTGCACTTTTTGCGGGTGTTATTAGCTCTTTTATACCAGATGCTGCACTACAAATGTTTATTCAAGAAATGACTGCTGTAGGTGGTGTTATGATTTTTGCCATTGGTTTAAATATAGCAGGCTTAACTAAGATCAAAGCTGCTAACTTGTTGCCAGGTCTCATCATTGTTGGTATTGTGGTTGCTATCTTCTATATTTTTTAGTGAGTAACGATGTGTAGCGAGCAATAGAGCTCTTGAAAGTTTTTCCGCCATTGCATAAGAAATATGAAGTCTTGTATTTTGTAAAACAAGCATTTCCATAAAGCCTCCAACATTGACTATTCCTTTAATGGAAATATCGCCGATGGGAGGTAATTGTTTTTTGACAGCTTTCCCCGGAAAAATAGGTCCATTCTGTACAGAAATATGTCCAACGTTTTGTTCACTTCCAAGACATGCATCAATCGCAATAATGAATGGTTTTATAGTATGATTGTGTAGCTGTTGCATAGTAGTGTCTAAATTAAGAGCATGCAAAGGATTGTCTAAAGAGCCTACAATTTCATATGGAAAACTAACAGACTTTTTTAGGAAGCTACCTGTTAATGGTCCAAGTGTATCACCCGTACAACGGTCACTTCCAATACAACAGAAAATAAGGCGTTCATGATGAAAGGGTATATGTTCTAAAAATAATGTACTCAACTGCCAAACGATATTTTTACTTTCATGATGAAGAGAATAAGGAAGTAATAATTTTGGTATAGTATTCATAAAAAAACTCACTTTCCTTTTTATTTGTAAGAAGTGCTCGATTTTTATGCAGTATACGCAAATTTTTAGCAAGTTATTCAAGAGGTGGTAATAATGGATTGGTTTAGTGAAAGGTTTTTAAAGAGCAGTTGGGATAAGTTGATGTCAGAGGAGCTCTGGATAAGTATAACAAAAGCTTCGGTTAAGATTATTATTATCTTGATTGTATCGTGGCTAGCTGTACGGTTAGGAAAAAAGTTTATTAAAAAAGTATTTTTAATGCGTATGCGTTCACCTTTAGATCATTCAGAACGTCGACAAACAACAATTTCAAGATTATTACAAAGTGTCATTTCCTATGTTGTTTATTTTTCAGCAATCATTGCTATTCTCTCGATCTTAGAGATTAAGATAGCAGGGCTATTGGCTGGAGCAGGGATTGTCGGCTTAGCAATTGGTTTTGGTGCGCAAAGTTTAGTAAAAGACGTCATTACTGGATTCTTTATTATTTTTGAAGACCAATTTGGTGTTGGCGATTATATAAAAATAAATGCTGCTGAAGGAACTGTTGTAGAAATCGGTTTACGTACAACAAAGATTAATGGTTCTACAGGAGAGCAGTTTATTATTCCGAATGGTTCGATAGGTGAGGTTGTCAATTACTCTGTTAACAACTCAAAAATTTATATAGATTTACAAATGACGACCGATGCCAATTTCGAAAAAGCTGAATCTATTATTAAAAAGTATTTAAATACTTTACCTGACCTTCATAAGGAACTTGTAGCAGTACCTGTCTTTTTAGGTGTACAAAATGTTAAGGGGACAGAGGTAACGATTCGTATAGCCGCAGAAACATTACCACAGCAACAACATGGAGTGGCTCGTACGATTCGTCGTGATGTTACAAAACTCTTTGAAGAAAATAATATACCAATGGCTCAACCAAAAATGATGTTCTATGGTGTTAATGAAGAAGGGAGAAGTGAGTAATATGGAAGCAAAGAAATTTGGTTTAAACGATATTGTTGAAATGAAAAAGCAGCACCCATGCGGTACAAATGAATGGAAAATTATTCGGATGGGGGCGGATGTACGCATTAAATGTGAAGGCTGTCAGCATAGTGTCATGATTCCGCGCCGTGAATTTGAGAAAAAAATGAAAAAGGTTATCATTTCGGCTAGCGAGGACTAGTTTTTATCTTCAATCAGTAAGTGTTCTGAACCCACTGATTGACGATGCCATGGATTTTGAAAGGAAAAAATTGTACGGTTACAATTCAAATTCCGGACGCAATTATGCCAAGACGAAATGGATGTGTATTAGACTTTTTAGAAGTGAATCAATATAATAGATAGGGTTATACAGTGATGAATCAGTGAGGATTTCTGTAACCTCACAGTATCCGTTATTAAGAGCAAATTTGAACAGATCATAGAAAGGTTGTGTCCATACATGGCATTAACAGCTGGAATCGTTGGTTTACCTAACGTTGGAAAATCAACATTATTTAACGCAATTACAAAAGCGGGCGCATTGGCTGCAAACTATCCATTCGCAACAATCGATCCGAACGTCGGTATTGTTGAAGTACCAGATGCACGTTTAGATAAATTAACAGAATTAGTAACACCTAAAAAAACAGTCCCAACAGCATTTGAGTTTACAGATATTGCAGGGATCGTAAAAGGCGCTTCAAAGGGTGAAGGATTAGGGAACAAATTCCTTGCTCATATTCGTGAAGTAGATGCAATTTGCCAAGTTGTACGTTGTTTTGTTGATGAAAATATTACGCACGTATCAGGTGGAGTAGATCCGATTGACGATATTGAAGTCATTAATTTAGAGCTTGCACTTGCTGATTTAGAATCTGTTGATAAGCGATTACAACGTGTTAGCAAAATGGCAAAGCAAAAAGACAAAGAAGCCATGATCGAAGAACCAATTCTTGTGAAAGTTAAAGAACAATTAGAAAACGGCCGACCAGCACGCGCTGCAGAGCTTTCAGAAGACGAGCTAAAGGTTATTAAAGGACTTCATCTGTTAACAATTAAACCTATGCTTTATGTGGCAAACGTTGCAGAAGATGAAGTAGCTGATGCAGATAATAACGAATATGTGCAAAAGGTACGTGAGTATGCGGCTGCAGAAGGAGCTCAAGTTATCACAATTTGTGCAAAAATTGAGGAAGAAATTTCTGAGCTTGATGATGAAGAAAAATCAATGTTCTTAGAAGAACTAGGCATTAAAGAATCTGGTTTAGACCAGTTAATCCGTACTTCATATGATTTACTAGGGCTAGCAACTTATTTCACTGCTGGGGTACAAGAGGTACGTGCATGGACGTTCCGTAAAGGTATGAAGGCACCACAATGTGCAGGAATCATTCATACAGACTTTGAACGTGGATTTATTCGTGCAGAAACAGTTGCTTTCGAAGATTTAGTAGAAGCTGGTTCTCAACCTGCTGCTAAAGAAGCTGGGAAAGTACGTCTTGAAGGTAAAGAGTATGTGGTACAAGACGGCGATATTATGTTATTCCGTTTCAATGTATAAAAAACAAACAGGGGGCAATCTTTCAAAAGATTGTCTTTTTTTGTATATCATTTTATCTGAATTTTCAATTAGGAGGGACAGTATGAACATTTTACAAATAAAAGATCGTGGTTTAGAAATAGAGGAGTTAGGTAAATTACCAGAAGACATATTAGATCTTATTTATGAGCATCAATTGTTTAAGCTATTTACCGCAAAGGAATTAGGCGGTAAAGATTTAGATCTACTAGAGGGCATTAAAGTATTTCAGCAGATGTCTGCACTTGATGGTAACTTTGGCTGGCTTGTCACAATAGGAACAGGAGGTAACGTGTTTATTCCAACATTGAACAAAGAGGTTGTTGAAAAAATGTTTTCACCAAGAAATGCAGTCATAGCAGGCAGTGGCTATCCTACTGGCGTAGCAGAAAAAATCGATGGGGGCTATCG
The DNA here is from genome assembly GCF_028674935.1 of Lysinibacillus sp. CNPSo 3705. Classification (NCBI taxonomy): domain Bacteria; kingdom Bacillati; phylum Bacillota; class Bacilli; order Caryophanales; family Bacillaceae; genus Lysinibacillus; species Lysinibacillus sp. CNPSo 3705. Next base: position 25,780 of record NZ_JAQZSD010000046.1, read on the forward strand.
TGTTACTGGTCAATGGAAGTATTGTAGTGGCTCAAATTATGCTACAACTTTTACGATGAATTGCGTTGTCGAGGATGAAGGAAATAGGACAGATGAAATAATTAGTTGCTCAGTATATCGTGATCAAGTAGAGATTCTTAATGATTGGCGAGCAATGGGCTTAAAAGCGACAGCTAGTCATACGATCCGTGTGCAAAATGTTTGGGTACCACAAGAGGAAACATTCCAATTGGGTATAATTAAAAACAATTTTGGAAGCACGGTACATAGTTTTCCGTTTGGAGCATTTGCAGAAGCCTCATTTCTAAGTGTTTGTCTTGGGATAACAGAAAATTTCTTAGAAGAGTCGTCTATTTTAGTAAAGCAAAGAAAGCATGATCCAAGCCGTACCGAACGTATGGGTGCAACACAATTTTTATTGATGCAGCAACAGAAGAACTTTAAACAGCTTGAAGAACGATATTATTTACTGTTGAACGAATACTGGCAAAAACATAAAGAAGGTCATGAGTTGACTGAAGAACAACTCCAACAATTTTCAAGAATAAGTAAAGATACTGCAGCGGCTTGTGTAGACATTGCCAATAGCTTAATACGTAGACTTGGCATGGATGCAATTACGGAGACATCCTCCATTAATCGTATTTGGAGAAATTTATATACAGCAGCACAGCATAGTTTTTTAACGCCATAAATAAAAATAGAACCTGCTTGGGGACAAGCAGATTCTATTTGTAACGTGACGCTCAGCAAAGTTATTTCTTTTCCTCGGGCAAATATACATAAAGCTTAGGTAAATGAGGATCATCTTGTATGAATGCATTTTTTGGGTATTTTCGTAATGCTGTATACATGGAAAAATCACCAACTGCTCCAGCGATTAAAAAAGCACCTACTAATACTAAAACAGTACTGTTAAAGTAGAAACCAGCAATTGTCGGGAGAACACCAGTTGTCCAAAATGGAAGTAATAAAGCTTTTTTCATTGCATGATTCGGTAACGGTTGTTCAGTTGTTGCGTACGCTATGCCAAGCTCTAAATTCAGGCCATATTTTAACGATTTAAAGGGGACGCCTCCAAAGACCATAAAGCCAATTAAATGAAAGGCTTCATGTAAGACAATGAAAATAATATACAGAATAACAAAAAGGAAAGATCCAAGTATCATATTCCAAAATGAAAAATCAAAATCTTTAAAGCAAATAGCTTGAATAGCTACAAATAATATGACAAGACCACTTGTGACAACAATATTATCCATCATTAGTTTTTTTATATCCAACTCTATTACAATAGGTTCTTGATCTGGTAGCATGAAGATCCTCCTCTCATTCATGAATTAAGTTCATTATATAGAAAGAATTGTTTGGTTGCGACTTGAAAGACATGTATCTATATGTTACAATTCATTGATGTGAGTAATAATTATTACTTGCTCCTTGCTCCCTGTATACAGGAGAGCCTAAGTCCATAAGGAGGTGTAAACAGATGAGAAAATACGAATTAATGTACATCGTACGTCCGAACATTGAAGACGAAGCGAAGAAAGCTTTAGTTGAACGTTTCAACGAAATCTTAACTTCTAACGGTGCAGAAGTCATCGAATCAAAAGAGTGGGGCAAACGCCGCTTAGCTTATGAAATTCAAGACTTCCGCGAAGGTTTCTACCAAATCGTGAAAGTAAACGCTACTTCAGAAGCAATTAACGAATACACACGTCTTGCTAACATTAGCGAAGATATCATTCGTCACATTGCGGTTCGCCAAGAAGCATAATCATTTAACAAAATGCTGAAAAGGAGGTTGCATTTCTGATGATAAACCGTGTCGTATTAGTTGGAAGACTAACAAAAGATCCTGAGCTACGCTATACGCCTAATGGTGTTGCGTCTACAAGATTTACAGTTGCTGTGAATCGAACATTCTCAAACCAACAAGGTGAACGCGAAGCTGATTTCATTAGCTGTGTTGCTTGGCGCAAACAGGCTGAAAACTTAGCGAACTTCATGCGAAAAGGAAGTTTGATTGGAGTAGAAGGTCGCATTCAAACAGGCAGCTATGAAGGACAAGATGGTAAACGAGTATACACAACAGATGTAGTGGCTGATAGCGTACAGTTTTTAGAGCCTCGTAATACTAGCGGTGCTCCTGCTCCTCAATATGGTGGGCAGAATACTTACGGTAATAATCAACCGTCATATGGCGGTGGACAACCACAGCAACAGTTTGGTGGTGCTATGCCAGGGCAGGGTTCATTTGGCGGCGATGCTTATCAGCAAAATCAACCACCTATGAATCAGCCGAATTATACACGTGTAGATGAGGATCCATTTGCTAATAGCAAAGGACCGATAGAAGTATCTGAGGATGACTTACCATTTTAACGGGTATAAAACTGTGTAATCTATAAATGCTACTTAAACCTTGAAAAATCAATGTTTTTAGTGTTTTACACTGTGTAATCTAGGACTTCAAACGCATCTATATTTTTAAAGGTTATTTACAGTGTTTTATTTTAGTGTGTAATGTATTGAAATATATACCTATTTATTCATTATAAATTACAAACACTGTGTAATCTTTAGAATTCACTAATCTTAATAAAGGAGGATACCTATAATGGCACCACGTCGCGGAGGCCGCAAACGCCGTAAAGTTTGCTACTTCACTGCTAATAACATTACGCATATCGACTATAAAGATGTAGATTTATTAAAAAAATTCATCTCTGAACGCGGTAAAATCTTACCACGTCGCGTAACTGGCACTAGCGCTAAGTACCAACGTAAATTAACTTCAGCTATTAAAGTATCTCGTATCATGGGATTACTTCCATTCGTTGCTGAAGATAAATAAAAATAACAAAAATACAACAAGGCTTGATTAGCCCTTGTTGTATTTTTTTTGTTTTTATTTGAGGGTTTAAGTACTAAAATTTGAATAATTTTGTAAAATGGTATATTTTAATATTTAGGAATATACGTTCTTGTTTTAAGGGGTGATTTAAATATGAAGGTTGAAAAAACTATATCTTCATATGTGTTAGTAGATACTAATATGAAGATTATTTCAGAGGTATTGGATTTTACGAATACTTTAGAGCAAAAAGGACTATCACCAAATACTGTGAAAAGCTACTTAGAAGATTTAAAAATTTTTTATTTATGGCTTGAACAGGAAAAATTAAAGTTTTATGAAGTAAATCCATCAGACATACCAAACTTTATTGAGTTTATTGATAATCGGAAAGCTATTGGCAAAGTTTCTCCTGCAACACTAAATCGTTACTTAGCAACAGTTAGTTCATTTTATAGACATATGGAAGTTATTGGTGGGTTTGTTGAGGAATCACCACTTGTAAAGATAAAAGGTTACTATCCTAATGAAAATAAAGGTTATTTAAAACATGTAACAAAGAGTTGGGATAAAGGGTTAAGTAATTATTTCAGAAGAAAAGTGAGAAAGAAAGCAGATAGGAAGCTGTTACGACAAGATACATTGCAAATATTTTATAAAACGATTTCAACATTATGGAGTAACGATGAAGCACTTAAATTTCGTAATCAGCTAATCTTCCGCTTATTATATGAAACAGGTTTTCGAGTTTCAGAATTACTTCATTTAAAAATTAGTGATTTCGATTATCCAGACCCATCATCGGCAGTGGGTAACATTTATCTGATTGAACGTCATGAAACATCTCTAGATAGACAATTGAAAACCGGGGAACGTATTACACCAGTTTCAAATTCATTATTACAAGCAATAGACGATTATGTGTTATACCATAGACCGCAAACAGAAAGTGTTGATTACATTTTTGTATCACATTCAAAAGCAAATTATGGTCAGCCATTAACGAGAAATGCTATTGAGTCTTCTTTTAGTGAAATAGCATTACTTAGCCAAGTTAAGTATTTTAAACTATCACCTCATGCGTTAAGACATACACATGCAACAGAATTGAAAAATTTAGGCGTAGATATAAACGTAATTAAAGATAGGTTAGGTCACTCAAGTATTGAAACAACATCTCAATATGCAAAAACTTCTCTTGAAACTTTAATGAAAGCACATGAACGTTACTTACATCAAAAAGGCGGTTGCATAAACTTTGAATAATATTACGCCATTACTAGATATGTCTAAAAATATATGGATATTGCCTGCAAATGATGATTTGGCAGATTATATATTTAATTTTGAGTTTCTACCAAATGAATGGTTTAAGAAAACAATTAAACATATTACTAGAGAATCAATTAAAATAGGGCGTTTAAAGCTAAGTACGTTAAATCGTTATAATTATTCTTTGGAAAGATTCTTTAAATTTTTAAAAGATAATAATTATGAATTTAGTGATTTTTCTAGTATCACTTTTGAAATAGTTGAAGAATATGTTCATTATTTATTGGCAACATTGAAAAGTCCTTCAACTAGAGCTGTGAGTATGGCAGCTTTAAAGCATATTATAGAGTTTGGTCAATTGTTTGAAATAGCTGGTTTTCCAAATATAGATGTTTTTGACGGTACAGAGTATAGAACATTACAAAATGAAGATACACTGAAAAGTACATTGATTTCAGATGATGTTTTAACGCAAATTGATAATGCTTTAAATGAAATGGCTAGTAATTTAGATGAATTATCATTCAATGAGCAAACACTATGGGCTTTAATAACTGTTCTTCGTCACACAGGTATAAGATTGTCTGAAGCATTAATGCTTCATGAAGATTGTTTGAGAAAAGATTTAATGAATAAGTATTTACTTGAGGTAGTAAGCGAAAAAAATGAAACCGAAAGGTTTATTCCTATCAACACAAAAGTTGTAAAAGCAATTAAATTTTTAAATGAATTAACTATGCAAATCAGATCAGAGCTTGGAAGTAATAAATTATTTTTTATTTACCTAGTGTATAAAAAGAAATACAATTTTCTACAACAATTTAGAGCAAGACAATTTTTGGAGAAAAAATTTGTGGAGAAATACAATATAACTGAAACAAGCGGACAATTGGTGCAACTACGATTTCATCAGTTTCGACATCAAATGGGAACTGACTTAATTAATAATGGTATGTCACCATTTGAAGTAATGCAGTATTTAGGGCATGAGTCTATGCATTCAACTAGATTATATGCAAAAGTTCGAAATGATAAATTGACGAGTGAATATAAGAAATTGGGTTTTATTGGATTAATCAAACCTACAGTTAGTTCGTTAAGTGACAAACAAGGTAATGAACTTTCAAAAGAAATTAAAATGACAATTCAACTTCCTGACGGTGCATGTACAAAACCTATCGAAAAGAAAGTGGCGAATTGTATCAAACCTAATGCCTGTTTATTCTGCCCGAAGTTTATAACTACTCCAGAATACTTGGATATTCATAAGAACCATTTAAAACGTCTAAGAGCCGATAAACTGCGTTATATGGGCGAAGATTTATTTGGGAATGAGTATGTCCTTAATCAAACTGAAAAGACGTTAGAAGATATTATATGTCGTTTAGAATCTTTAGAAAGTAGTGAGGGTAATGTCTAATTCAAACCTAATGCTTGTTGATTATATACCGAATCAGACTAAACAAGATTTTCGTTGTGGTAATAATAGTTTTAGTGAAAATTTATGGGATTTTAAAGGGTTTGTGGATAACGTTCATTGGGCAGATAATAAATTTCGACTTAATTTCACAAAGTTCAGTCAATGGAAAGAGATTCAAACAACCATCAAACAATATATAGTTTCTGAATTGCTCATGGTTACGTTTGGTTCTGTTAAAAGGAAGTATGATGCGTTTAACCCATTAGTAAATTTTCTTAATCAAAATAATTCAATTCAATCATTTGCAGATTTTTCAAAAGCAACACTCAATGAGTATTTTAATTATCTATTTACGTTGAATTTAAGTTCAATCAGCATTAAGAAATCAGCACAAGTTTTAAAAGAATTGATTGTAAGAGGGACACAACGTAAATGGTTTAAAAGTAACGTTGGTAAGGGTGTAGAGTGTCTATATGATGAATTGATACTCCGAAACAAAGGCATTAAAGAGGGAACGAAGTTTGGTAAGACGAATAAAGTTTTACCCAGTGAAACAGTCGTGAATAAGATTATTGATATTGCCAAAGGTCAATTGAATGATGAAAAAGATATTTTAGTAGCTGCAAGCATTATTTTAATGAGCCAATTAGGTTTACGAATTAGTGAATGCATTACATTAGAAGCTGGTTGTCTAAGTGTAATTAACGGAGAATATCAAATAAGATATAGAACTTCAAAAACGACAAAAACGGCTATTAGCGTTACAAAGCCCGCAAATGAATTAGTAGTAAGCACAATACAACGCTTAGAAGAACATTCAACTTCTTTTAGAAAGAAAACGGATAGTAAATACTTATTCTTAATGAAGTCACGAAATAAGGCAAATACAATCCAATTAGCAAGTTTTTCAAATTGGACTGATAAGCGATTGAAACCTTTTATTCAGAAGCATGATATTAGAGATGAAAACGGTCAATTAATACACTTAACAGCACATTATTTCCGTCATATATTTGCGACATACGCATTAAAAAGTGGCATGAAACTTCAAGATGTAGCTGAAATGATGAACCATAAATCAATCATGATGACCGAAACGTATGATCATACAAAAGGGAATAAACAAGAGATTATTAAAGAGATTTTAACTGGTGAAATACCAGTTACATCAACGAACAAGATTGTATTAGAATCAATCGAAGGTGAAGAAAATCCATTTAAAGGACTTACTACGAATCAAGTTGATAAAATGCGTAAAGCATTGAAGATAGAACTTTTACCGCATGGTCTATGTTTACATCACCCTATGCGTGGCGAACCCTGTAAGCAAGATGGGATTTGCCTTGGGTGTAATGAATTCTTAGCGTCTGCAGAATATTTGCCAATTTACGAAAAACGACTTGATAAAGTTCAGCGAGAGTTAAATATACTTGATACAGATAAGAATATATACACCACGAAACTTCGTTATCAGCTTGGGATGTTGGAGAAGTATGTTTCAGATTTAAAGCGAAAAATCGCTAAAAAGGAAGATATATAACTATGACTGAAAACAAAAAGTTGTCCTTAGCAGAAATTAATCGTGCAAAAACAACGGTAAAAGTGGAAGAGGCTCTAACATACTTGAAAAAATGTAAGCTGCCTATAAATATTAAAAATGTTAGCGAACAAGCCGGAATTTCAAGAAAAACTCTTTACAATCGCCTTGATCTAAAATTGATGGTAGAAGAAGCAATGTCATTACAAAGTGATTTAAACACCTCTACATCCATTGAGAGAAAGTCTAAAGGTTCTGTGCAAGCGGAACGTATCGAAAAGCTTCGTGAGAAAAATAAACAGCTTATAGGAGATAAAAAACTTATCCTTGAACAAAATATGATCCTTACGAAAGAAAATAACACTTTAAAAAGACGTTTACACGATTTAGAAGAACTTCTACAGCTGCAACGTAATTTTAAAGTTGTCCAACTAGATAACAAAAACTCATGTTAAAATCATTTAAAAGTGGATAAAAGCGTAAGGTAATAAAAATTGAGCATTTTACGGAGTTTACAAAAAATATCCAAAATTTAAAAGACCTATTCTAATAAGAATAGGTCTTTTTGGTTTTTTTTAAGTGTAAAACCATCTAAAACACATCTTTAACTATTCATAAAAATCAAAATAACTTTTTATAGTCATGCTCATGTAAAAATTCGAGCTATGAGGTAAAACTGTATTTGTATGATATCATTTTTTACTCGGTTTGTCAAAAATAAAAATCTTGAACTGTTCTGGATATCCAACTGAATTTTCTTCAAAATGTGACTTAAACAAGTTATGTAAGAAACTTTCTTCTTTAGAAAAATTATATTCGATAATTTCATCTTTCAAATAACTATGTTCACTTTTAGAAATGAATAAATTTTTGAGCTTTAAAACGGCTTTCTTTAATTTTTGTTTTTTATAAATTTTCTTTAGATCATTCGAAGCTTTTTTACTTTTGTCACTTTGTGTTAATAAAGTTGCACATATATACGCATTTTGGTCACTTAAAAATCTATCTTTGTCATAAAAATGTTGTGCTTTAATAAGGTGCTTATGGTTATTATTGAGATTAAACTTAAAATCATCAGCATTCCCATATAAGCTAGAGGCTATCATTTCTCTTCCCATTCCTCTACCTGGTTCTGTAAAAAATGCATTATAAAATAAAACCATAGCTACAGTGTTTGGTATTTGTGCGCGAAATAAACCAATTTGCATTTTATGTTCTTCTGGCTCATCTCCATAATATTGATTAATTAGCTTTAATGTTCGATGTGTCGTTCTGAAAAAATGCCCCAATTCATCATATTTAGATTCAAAGAATTGATTACATACTCTAAAGATTTCTTCGTACTTTATTTTTTGTGTTTGATAATCATGATTAGCATGAGCAATTATTAATCCTCTTAGAATTTGTCTTTCATCTTTCAATACAGAATCATAATAGAATTTATGTTTTCTTAAACCCTTACCGATCCATTCGTTATCTAATTCATACTCTTTTTTTTCGGATAAAATCCCATGTTTAACTGCTGGAGAACCTGCTAAATAATTAATCAAAATCCACAATTTTCTCATATCTTTTAGATTATTACTTTGTAATAAAGCTTTTAATTCTTGTTGCTTTTCATCATATATACTCCCGACTTCATAGTTTAATTTATTTAATTCAGCCAAAATGTTTTTGCGATTTTCACCTTTATTTAAGTAATCATAGCAAAAATGTGCGCCGTTATTAACGAGTATATCTAGTCTCGTTTTATTGGATTTTAATACAGATTCAAGTTGTTTTAAAATTTTAATACTTTTCTTATTTATTTCATCATCTTTTATTATATCGGTAGTGAATTTAACTAAATCTAACACTCTCGTTCTCTTTGCACTTTTTTCTCCAACATTCGCATTTTGAGTAGCAAGAATGACTGAAAAAGCAGTTATTATCGATCCTATCATTGGGATAGATATTCTAATTATGCTATCAGTTTGACTTTGGGTGTCTAATGAAGGGTCAAATGCCATATAAGCCATTAAATTGTAAGCTCCCATAGCTCCTAGTAACATACCAGAGGATAACAATATAAAAATCCATGTTTTTTTATATTTAGATTTAATAAGACTTATTTGTATTACAAAAAGTAATAAATATATAAAAATAAAAATCAAATT
>NZ_JAQZSD010000047.1:0-34719 GCF_028674935.1 Lysinibacillus sp. CNPSo 3705
ACTAAGATTATTGTTTTTAAAAAAATTTTTGAGGAGAAAACAGATATTTTGGTTATTTTAAAAGGTTTTTATTATATATTTTAATTTCTAGTAAAAAAGCTTCTCATTTAAGACATTAAATGGATTGATTCTATCATTCGACATTTTTCGCGTCCGGCATCGCTTTTGTGCTTTGGCCTGCGTAATGCAGGTCAGTTAGCCGTTAATGATGCGATCGTTTTAGGCTAACTTCTTATATAAAAGCTCTTTTCCGATTCCGTGACATCCACCGGAGACTTGAACTTCTCTGGAGCGAGTGCTTAGACACTCGCTGAAAGAAGTTGAAACGAATTTCGTACTTAGTTAGAATAGATAGTATACTGTGAAACAATGGAGGCAGTTCTTGTGAGCGAACAAAACAAAACATTCTATATAACAACCCCTATTTATTACCCAAGCGGGAAATTCCATATTGGTACAGCGTATACAACTGTAGCATCAGATACAATTGCACGTTATAAACGTTTACGTGGTTATGATGTACGTTTTTTAACTGGAATGGATGAGCATGGGCAAAAAATTCAAGAAAAAGCTGCAGAAGCGGGTAAACATCCCCAAGAATACGTGAATGAAATTGCAGATGCTGCAAAAAAGCTTTGGTCATTAATGGACATTTCATACGATGACTTTATTCAAACGACGCAAGAGCGTCATACGAAAACTGTCGAAAAGATTTTCCAAAAGTTTTTAGATAATGGTGATATTTATAAAGGTGAGTATGAAGGGTCGTACTGTACACCATGTGAATCATTCTTTACTGAGACACAATTAGTAGATGGTAACTGCCCAGACTGTGGTCGTCCAGTACACAAAGTTAAAGAGGAATCCTACTTCTTTAATATGAAGAAATACGCTGATCGTCTATTAGCTTATTATGAAGAGAACGTTGATTTCATTGAGCCTGAATCTCGAAAAAATGAAATGATTAATAACTTTATTAAACCGGGGTTAGAAGATTTATCTGTTTCAAGAACTTCATTTGATTGGGGCATTAAAGTTCCTGGAGATCCTAAACATGTCATTTATGTATGGGTAGATGCCTTAACTAACTATATCACGTCATTAGGTTATCTTTCAGAAGATGAAGTATTATTCAATAAGTATTGGCCGGCAGATGTACATGTAGTTGGTAAAGATATTGTTCGATTCCATACTATTTATTGGCCAATTTTCTTAATGGCACTAGATTTACCACTTCCGAAAAAAATATTTGCCCATGGTTTTATCATGATGAAAGACGGTAAAATGTCTAAATCAAAGGGCAATGTTATTTATCCTGAAATGTTAATAGAACGTTATGGGTTAGATGCGACACGATATTTCCTATTACGTGAGTTACCATTCGGATCTGATGGTGTATTTTCACCAGAATCTTTTGTTGAACGTACAAACTTCGACTTAGCAAATGATTTAGGAAATTTATTGAATCGTACTATTTCAATGATAAATAAATATTTCGATGGCATAATTCCAACTGAAAGTCTTCAGTCGACAGAATTTGATGCGGCTTTAAAAGAACAAGCTGAATCGGTACGTATTAAATATGAAGAAAGTATGGAAAAAATGCAGTTTAGTGTCGTATTAGCAGATGTATGGACACTTGTTTCAAGAACGAATAAATATATAGATGAAACTCAACCGTGGGTGCTAGCAAAAGAGGAATCAGATAAGCCAAAATTAGGAGCTGTTATGCGAAATTTGGCGGAGAGTTTACACCAAATTGCTGTCATGTTACAACCATTTATGACATCTACTCCCAAACGAATGATTGAACAATTAGGTTTGGATGACAAATTCTTAGCATGGGAAACAATTGAAACATTCGGCAATACTATTTCAGCAAACATTAAAGTGGTAGAAAAAGGTATTCCAATTTTCCCTCGTTTAGAGAGTGAAGTTGAAATTGCGTATATTCGTGAAGAAATGCGAGGCTCAGTGAAAACTCCACAAGTGGAAGTAACAAAAAATGAGCAAAAAGCTGCAGAAGTTCCAGAAGTACCAGAAATTACTATCGATGATTTTATGAAAGTTGATTTACGAGTAGCTACTGTAACAGCGTGTGAAACAATTCCAAAGGCAGACAAATTATTAAAGCTTCAAGTGGATCTTGGATATGAGCAACGACAAGTAGTTTCGGGTATTGCAAAGTTTTATTCTCCAGAAGAATTGATTGGTCAAAAAGTAATTGTAGTCACAAACTTAAAGCCGGTTAAATTACGCGGTGAATTATCACAAGGAATGATTCTAGCTGGTGAAAAAGATGGGATTTTAAAATTAGCATCGGTTGATCCGAAACTAGAGAATGGCGCAAAAGTAAAGTAATAAATTTTAGAAAGGCCTGCTGAATGTAAAAAGTTCAGTAGGCTTTTAAAATCCATTTCGAAAAGGAGTAGTTTATTATCTCAAAATAATTTATGCATACTATTCATTGAGTTTTTTTAGGTATATAGTAATAGACGAGGTGTTTGAGATTGTGAGTAATGTTATAAAACAAAATTGTTTGTAACAAAATTGTAACACTGCCGAAAAATATGAAATAATAATTTTTAATAAAATCTATGTTAGGAGAATGACGATGTTCATTGATACACATGTACACTTAAATGCAGATCAGTATGAAGAAGACTTACAAGAGGTTATAGATAGAGCTCTTGAAGCCAAAGTAGAAACAATGGTTGTTGTTGGTTTCGACCGCAAAACTATTGAAAAAACAATGCAACTAGTTGAACAGTATGATTTTGTTTATGGTGTTATTGGTTGGCACCCTGTTGACGCCATTGATTGTACAGAAGAGGATTTAAAATGGATTGAGGAATTGGCAGTACATCCGAAAATAGTAGGTATTGGTGAAACAGGATTGGACTATTATTGGGATAAATCCCCGAAAGATGTTCAACAAGCGCTTTTTCGCAAGCAAATTCATTTAGCGCAAAAGCTGAATTTACCAATTATTATTCATAACAGGGATGCTACTGGAGATGTTGTACAAATTTTACATGAAGAAAACGCGGCTTCCGTGGGAGGCGTTATGCATTGTTATAGTGGCAGTGTGGAAACCGCACAAACATGTATTGCTATGAATTTTATGATTAGTCTTGGTGGGCCGGTGACATTTAAAAATGCACGAATGCCGAAAGAAGTGGCGACAGAAATACCTTTAGAACATTTAATGATTGAAACTGATGCACCGTATTTAGCACCTCACCCATACCGAGGAAAACGTAATGAGCCAGCTTTAGTGCCATTAGTTGCAGAAGAAATTGCCCGTTTAAAAGGATTAACAATTGAGGAAATTGCACAAGTAACGACAGCCAATGCGAAAAAATTTTTTAGGATTGACAATTAACTAGCTGAGATGCCTCCAATACTGGGTTTGTGGTTGGCTAAAAAGGTAATGTCAATTTTCTTTGAAATACATTCGGGTTGACAGTGCCAAATCTAGTACGTATAATCCAACTTTGTATTAAGGAGGCGTTTTTTCATGTCAAATAATTCCATGAAAAACTTGTTCTTAGGATCATTGAGGAGTAAGCAAACAGTGATAAGCATTATTTCACTTGTCCTGTTTGTATCTGTAATTTCATTTGTACTATATCAAGGTACTAAAAAGTCCGTAACGCTTGATGCGAACGGAGAAACAATCGAAGTAACAACACATGCCAAAACTGTAGAACAATTATTACAAGATCAAAATATAGACGTAGCAGAGCATGACAAAATATCACCCTCTCTGAACACCAAAATTGTTAATGGATTAGCAATTTCATGGGAACAGGCAAAAGAAGTAACTATTTCAGTTGATGGAAATCAGTCAAAAGTTTGGACAACTGAAACACAAGTGAAGGACATTTTGAAAGAAGCAAATATTGAAGTATCAGAGCATGACTCATTAGTACAAGGTCTAGATACAGAAATAGGAGCAGACAACAAGATCGATATTCAAAAGGCGTTTCAAGTATCGCTTGTCGATGGCGTAAACAAGAGACAAGTTTGGTCCACTTCGACTACGGTCGCTAACTTTTTAAAACAACAAGGAATTCAACTAAATGAATTCGATCGTGTCGAGAATAACCTGAAGGACGTAATCACTCCGCAGAGTAAAATCACAGTAGTTCGCGTAGAAAAGGTTATCGATGTAGTGGAAGAATCTTTAGATTTCGCAATTGAAAAGAAACAGGATGCTTCATTGCAAAAAGGAAAACAAAAAGTTGTAACAGCTGGCCAAAAAGGTTTAATGACTAAAACGTTTGAAGTTGTGAAAGAGAATGGCCAAGTTGTAGCTAAAAATCTACAATCAGAAAAAGTTGTGAAAGAATCGCAAAAGCAAGTGATTGCAGTAGGTACTAAAACTGTAGTAGCTAGTGCTGCGACTGTATCACGTGGTTCATCAGAGCCAGCTAGTGGTAAAGAATTTTATGTAACGGCAACCGCTTATACACCTAATTGTAACGGCTGCTCGGGGATATCTGCCACTGGAATTAATTTAAAATCAGGATCGGGATTGAAAGTAATAGCTGTAGACCCATCTGTTATTAAGCTTGGCTCAAAAGTTTGGGTTGAAGGCTATGGAACAGCTATTGCAGGAGATACTGGTGGTGCAATTAAGGGTAATCGGATCGACATACTTGTACAATCTGAATCCCAAGCTAGTAATTGGGGAGTAAGGAAAGTGCGTGTAAAAGTATTAAATTAAAAAAATTGTAAAATTAATCAAATATGTTTTTCACTATTATTAGCTTTCCTGTTTTGACTGGCGGGAAAGCCTTTTTATTTTTTTAGTAATTTATTTTGGAGAATCGCCAATAACAAAATCAAAAAGATGAATAGCCGTGTATTTCTGTACAATCGTACAGTGCAGTTGTAAAATGGTCTGAAGATAAGGTAGAAAAGAGGAGCCTTTTTGCAAATAAAAGAAATCATTGTTGTTGAAGGAAAAGATGATACAACAGCTATTAAGCGAGCTGTACAAGCAGATACTATAGAAACAAATGGATCGGCTATTTCAGAGGAAACACTTAAGAGAATTCAACATGCACAGGATAAAAGAGGTGTTATTGTTTTTACTGATCCAGATTATCCAGGACGTCGAATTCGTTCCATTATCGAGGAGCATGTAAAAGGTGTAAAACATGCTTTTTTACCGAAAGCTAAAACAATTGCGAAAAACGGTAAAGGACTAGGCATTGAGCATGCAGCAGATGAAGATATACGCGAGGCACTGCAACATGTCTATACCCCAAATGAGGTTGAACCAACCACAGATGATATTACTCTCGAAGATTTAATGACGGCACATTTAATTGGCCATCCACGGGCGAAGACTCGACGTGATCGTCTTGGAGAAATTTTGAATATTGGTACAACAAACGGCAAACAACTTCATAAAAGATTGAAAATGTTTCAAATTTCAGAAAAGCAATTTGGTGCGGCAATCGCACAGTTAGATCAGGAGGAAAACGATGCATAAGGATATTGCAACACCAATTAGAACACAGGAAATTTTAAAAAAATACGGATTTTCATTTAAAAAAAGCTTAGGTCAAAATTTTTTAATAGATCCGAACATTTTACGAAATATTGTTAGTCATGCAAATTTAACTGAAAATAGTGGTGCAATCGAAGTTGGTCCTGGCATTGGAGCATTAACAGAGCATTTAGCAAGAAGTGCAAAAAAGGTTGTATCTTTCGAAATCGATCAGCGATTATTACCTGTATTAGAAGATACACTTAGCCCATATAATAATGTAACTATTGTACATTCAGATATTTTAAAGGCGGATGTTGCTAAAGTGATTCAGGAAGAGCTGCCGGGTATTGAGGATATTATGGTTGTAGCGAATTTACCTTATTATGTGACGACACCGATTTTAATGAAATTACTCAATGATCGTTTGCCGATTCGCGGTTTCGTTGTCATGATGCAGAAGGAAGTTGCAGATCGTATTACCGCTAAGCCTGGAACGAAGGAATACGGTTCTTTATCAATTGCGATTCAATATTATGTCAAGGCTGATATTGCCATGACGGTACCGAAGACTGTTTTTATGCCGCAACCAAACGTGGATTCTGCAGTGATCCGTCTTATTAAGCATGATGAACCTCCAGTGAACGTAATTGATGAGGATTTTTTATTCGTTGTTACTCGTGCGTCGTTTGTACAACGACGAAAAACGATCTTCAATAATTTACAATCAGGTTTACAAAATGGGAAGGTACACAAAGAAAAAATTATGGATGCTTTAAAAGCGGTCAATATTGAACCAACACGTCGGGGAGAGACCTTAACCATTCAAGAGTTTGGAAAATTAGCCGATGCACTATACCCTACATTTGCAAAGTAAAAAATTTTGTTAACATTTTTGAGTATAAGTAAAAAAAACATGTCTTTTTTATGAAAAATAAGTTGACAATATTTATTAGAGGCTGATAAAATATTATATTTTGTTGACATTTTTGGGCGAATCGCTTATACTATTTATTAGTGAGGTGTAAGCGAAAATGCCAAAAACTTTAGCGGACATTAAAAAGTCGTTGGATTGTCATTTGGGTAAACGTTTGCAGTTAAGAGCAAACGGAGGTCGCAAGAAAACGGTCGAGTGTGCAGGGGTATTGCGTGAGACATATCGCGCTATCTTTGTAGTTGAGCTTGATCAAGAAGACAATACGTGCAAGCGCGTATCGTATAGCTACACAGATATTTTAACTGAGGCAGTAGAGATTACATTTTTAGACGAAGCAAAAGCTGCTATCGCAAAATAGTTTCTAGTACTTTTTTCTATATTTTGAAACACTCATGTAAAAACTACATGAGTGTTTTGCGTTTTCTGGGGCATACTAAAATCGTCAGTTGTTAAGGAGGAGTTTATATGCCTAGAAAAGGTATCATGTCACCTCGTTTAAAGGAAGAGATCGCTAAAGAGCTTGGATTTTATGATGTTGTGCAACGAGAAGGCTGGGGCGGCATAAAAGCTCGAGACGCCGGTAATATGGTCAAACGTGCCATCGAAATGGCTGAAAGAGCAAGTAGTGGGCAAGAGCATAATAAGTAGCCTCTTTGTGAAAATAGACCACTTATTATTTTGAAACCAATTACAGGGATGAAAACTTCCTGTATACACAACAACACAACTGACGAAAGAGAACCGTTACACCAAATAGGGGTATACGGTTCTTTTTTTCCATTTTCACATGCCCATTATGGTAAAATAAAATGAATAATCTTGTGAAAGATGAATGAAAGTTTATCTTCATTCAGAAAATGTTTTATATAGCGAAGTGAACACCAGCTACAGATGTTTTGTAACAGTTACAGGAGACTCCTACATCTAAAGGCAGAAGAAAGTGTAATTTTTATTGAGGGTGTATTAAAATATCAAACTGATCTGTCAGATATTACGGTTTAAAGGACAAGCTAGAGGCTTACTAACCTGCAAAAATTAGGAGCATTGTTTATCTGTGCGAGGCGAAGTGTCAGCAAATTGCGCTAATGCGTAATTGATAAGTGTAGCTATAAGGAGGAAGAAAGATGCTTTATGTAAAGGCGCCTGCAAAAATAAATTTAACATTAGATGTGCTTTATAAAAGACCAGATAATTTTCATGAGGTAGAGATGGTCATGACAACTGTGGATTTAGCAGATCGTATTTGCCTTGAATCTCGAGAAGATGGCGTAATTGAAATAATTTCTACTGATAATTTCGTGCCAAATGATCACCGAAATTTTGCTTATCAGGCAGCGCGTCTAATTAAAGATACATACGGCATTGGACAAGGTGTATCCATTACTATAGAAAAAGAAATACCAATCGCAGCAGGATTAGCAGGTGGCAGTAGCGACGCGGCTGCTACACTAAAGGGTTTAAATGAGCTGTGGAATTTAGGATTATCTATAGATGAGTTAGCAGCATTAGGTGCAAAAATTGGTTCGGATGTTTCCTTTTGTGTCTATGGTGGCACAGCATTAGCAACGGGGCGTGGAGAAAAAATTCAGGAATTGCCTGCACCACCAAATTGTTGGGTAGTTTTAGCTAAACCTAAAATAGGTGTCTCTACTGCAGAAGTGTATGGAGGATTAAAGGTTGAAGGGTTAGAACATCCAAATACGAAGCAAATGATCCATGCTATTGAAACGGAAGATTATGACCTGCTTTGTGCATCATTAGGGAATGTTTTGGAAACTGTAACTTTTAAGCTACATCCAGAAGTAGTAATGTTAAAGGAACAAATGAGGCGCTTTGGCGCAGATGCAACATTAATGAGTGGAAGCGGTCCGACGGTGTTTGGTTTAGTGGATAGTGAAGCTCGAGTGAGCCGAATTTATAATGGTTTACGTGGTTTTTGTGAAGAAGTATATGCCGTTCGGATTTTGGGCGAGCGAAATACGCTTGCTTAAAACCGCAAATTTATGTTAATTTTACCTATAAATATTCGTGTTTAGGAGAGGGTCGCATGAAATGGAAGCGTAGTGAACGACTAGTTGATATGACGTACTATTTACTAGAACATCCACATCAGCTGATCCCGCTAACTTATTTTTCTGAACTATATCAATCTGCAAAGTCTTCTATTAGTGAAGATTTGACGATTGTAAAAGAAACTTTCGAAGAAAAAGGAATCGGGTTATTGATGACAGTACCGGGCGCTGCAGGGGGAGTTAAGTATATTCCTAAAATGTCCGAAGCTGAGGTCCGTTTAGTTATTGACGATTTAAAAGCGGAGCTTGAGCATTCAGATCGTTTGTTACCAGGCGGTTATTTATTTATGACGGACTTACTCGGCAATCCAGATTTAATTAATCGGGTTGGAAAGGTATTTGCATCCGCGTTTGCGGATCAACAAATTGACGTCATCATGACTGTCGCAACGAAGGGAATTTCTATTGCCCACGCAATTGCAAGACATTTAAATGTACCAGTTGTTGTTGTTAGAAGAGATAGTAAAGTAACTGAAGGCTCTACAGTCAGCATTAACTATGTATCTGGTTCTTCCAGAAGAATTCAGACAATGGTATTATCAAAAAGAAGCATGAAGAGTGGACAACGAGTGCTTATTACTGACGACTTTATGAAGGTCGGTGGTACTATGAATGGCATGAAAAATCTATTAGAGGAATTTGATTGTCAGCTAGCTGGTATTGCAGTGCTTGTAGAGGCTGAGCATGCAGACGAAACTTTAGTAGATGATTATTATTCACTAGTAAAGCTTCATGAGGTCAATGAAAAAGACCGTACAATTGCATTAAGTGAAGGTAACTATTTTTCTAAAAGGGGAAATGACAAATGAAAGTAGTAGCAACAACAAATGCACCAGCAGCAATTGGACCATATTCACAAGGGATTATTGTCAATGGCATGTTTTATAGCTCAGGTCAGATTCCACTAACAGCAACAGGCGAATTAGTGGAAGGTGATATCGCTGTTCAAACAAATCAAGTATTTGCAAATTTAAAAGCAGTTTTAGCTGCCGCTGGATCATCATTGGACAATGTTATTAAAACAACCGTTTTCATGAAGGATATGAACGACTTTGTTGCAATGAACGAAGTATATGCTAGCCACTTTGGTGATCATAAACCAGCTCGTTCAGCAGTAGAGGTTGCACGTCTGCCAAAAGATGTACGTGTAGAAATTGAAGTTATTGCCATCGTTAAATAAGAAGTTTTAAAGCTCACTAGAAGAGAAGCTCTTTTAGTGGGTTTTTTATTTTCGTTCAGCAAATATTTGTTGTAGCGGGCGAAGGCGAAGCAAGTAGCAATCGCTGATAAAGACAATCTGCTAATAAAACTGAAAAGTACAATTATGTTCAAAGTCAAACCAATCTGAATGGGGGACTGACAAAAAATTGTCAAATTTAAAGTAAATTAAAGGAAATATTATACTGTTGAGTATTCAAATTTTTTAGATAATTTGATAGACTAGAAAAAGGAAAATATTCGGTAATAAAGAATATTATATTTTCATTTAGGCATCTAAGAAGAGAGGTGGTGAGAAAATGGAAGTTACTGATGTAAGGTTACGTCGTGTACAGACGGATGGTCGCATGCGTGCGATTGCTTCCATTACACTCGACAATGAGTTCGTAGTTCATGATATTCGTGTGATTGATGGCAATACAGGTTTGTTTGTTGCTATGCCAAGTAAACGAACGCCAGACGGTGAATTTAGAGATATTGCACATCCTATCAATTCTACTACTCGTAATAAAATTCAGGAAATCATTTTAAACGAGTACCATAATTCAAGCGAGGTAGAAGCAACAGAAAAACCAGAAGAATTAGAAGGAATTGGCGTATAGTTAAAAAGAGCTCTTCATAATTGGAGAGTTCTTTTCTTTTTGAGAATAAGAGAAAATGAGCAGTTTTAGGACATACATATTAACATTCGAGCATAAGGTGCATTTGATTTTGAAATTCATGTTTTTGTCAAGTCAACATGCCTTGAAAATAGATGGATTTTGCTATATAGTCATAAGAGAAAATGAGCGTATTGGAGGACTTACAGATGAGCAACATTTTTGCTGTCATTTTGGCTGCAGGTCAAGGTACACGTATGAAGTCCAAATTATATAAAGTGCTCCATCCAGTATGTGGGAAGCCAATGGTACAACATGTGGTGGATCACATTCAAACGTTAGATGTGAATCGCATTGTAACGGTTGTAGGACATGGTGCAGAAAAGGTGAAACAACAGCTTGGCGATAAAAGCGAGTATGTTTTACAGGCTGAACAGCTAGGGACAGCTCATGCTGTACAACAAGCTGAGGCAATTTTAGGTAGCGAAGAAGGGACAACACTAGTTGTTTGTGGCGATACTCCACTTATTCGCCCTGAAACGATGCAAGCTTTGTTCGAGCATCATCAAGCAAAGAATGCAAAAGCAACAATTTTAACAGCTATTGCTGAAAATCCAACAGGCTATGGTCGTATATTACGTGGCGACAATGGACAAGTGGAACAAATTGTTGAGCAAAAGGATGCTTCTGCAGAGCAACAATTAGTTAAAGAAATTAATACCGGCACATATTGCTTCGATAATAAAGCGTTATTTGAGACATTAAAGCTTGTGAAAAATGACAATGCGCAGGGTGAGTATTATTTACCTGATGTGATTGAAATTTTACAAACACAAGGTGATGTCGTTGAAGCATTTGTAACGGAAGATTTTGAAGAAACACTTGGTGTCAATGATCGTGTTGCGCTGTCTCAAGCAGAGACGCTAATGCGTGCAAGAATTAATGAAAAGCATATGCGTAACGGTGTCACAATTATTAATCCAGAAGCCACATATATTAGCGTGGATGCAATGATTGGTCGTGATACTGTCATCCAACCAGGTTCTATGATTGAAGGTACAACTGTTATCGGTGAAGATTGTATAATCGGGCCTAACACACAAATTGTAGATAGCCGTATTGGTGATCGAACAACTGTGCATTCTTCTGTTGTGCGTGAAAGCGTTGTAGCAGAAGAAACAGCTATTGGACCGTATGCACATATTCGACCACTTTCTGACATTGGTAGCCATGTGAAGATTGGTAACTTTGTAGAAGTGAAGAAAAGTAAACTAGGTAATGACACGAAAGTATCACACTTAAGCTATATTGGCGATGCTGAAATTGGAAGTAATGTCAATATTGGCTGTGGTTCCATTACAGTAAACTATGATGGGAAAAACAAGTTCCAAACAGTTATTGAAGATGATGTATTTGTAGGATGTAATACTAACTTAGTAGCGCCAGTGAAAGTTGGAAAAGGTTCATTTATTGCAGCAGGATCTACAATTACAAAAGAAGTTCCTGAGGATGCACTTGCAATTGCTCGTGCAAGACAAGAAAACAAACCGAATTACGTAAGTAAATTAAATTCAAAATAATTATCAACTAAACAGGAGGCCATCATGCCGTATCATTATGCAAACTCACAATTAAAAATATTTTCACTTAATTCTAATAATCCACTTGCTCAAGAAATTGCTCAAGAAATGGGTGTTGAATTAGGTAAATCTTCTGTTAAGCACTTCAGCGATGGTGAGGTTCAAATTAGCATTGAAGAAAGTATTCGTGGTTGTGATGTGTTTATCGTGCAATCTACTTCTGCACCTGTAAACGAACATTTAATGGAGCTTTTAATTATGGTAGACGCTGTAAAACGCGCATCTGCTCGTACAGTAAACGTTGTAATGCCTTACTATGGCTATGCTCGTCAAGACCGCAAAGCAAAAGCACGCGAGCCAATTACAGCTAAATTAGTAGCAAACTTACTTGAAACAGCTGGTGCAACACGTGTGATCGTTTTAGATTTACATGCACCTCAAATCCAAGGTTTCTTCGATATTTTAATCGACCACTTGATGGCAGTTCCTTTATTATCTGATTACTTTAAAACAAAAGGTATCCCAGAAGATGAAATCGTTATTGTTTCTCCAGACCATGGTGGTGTAACACGTGCTCGTAAAATGGCAGAACGTTTAAAAGCACCTATTGCAATTATTGACAAACGCCGTCCGAAACCAAATGTTGCAGAAGTAATGAACATTGTTGGTAATGTTGATGGTAAAGTGGCAATCTTGATTGATGATATTATTGATACTGCAGGTACGATTACAATTGGCGCGGATGCATTACGTGCAGCTGGTGCGAAAGAAGTTTATGCTTGTTGTTCACACCCAGTATTATCAGGTCCGGCAATCGAGCGTATCGAAAACTCTTCGATTAAAGAATTAGTTGTAACAAATACAATCCAACTTCCTGAAGAGAAAAAATCTCCAAAAATTACAGAGCTTTCAGTCGCTAAATTGATGGCAGATGCAATCTCTCGTGTCTATGAAAATAAATCTGTAAGTACTCTATTTGATTAATATAAAGCAAGTTTACCTTGGCTTAATTGTGTCCGGATTTTGAATTGCGATTCGTGATATTAGCCGGGGGCTTTATCTTCACTTAGCAGATGTGATGGATCACATCCGCATTCAAAGATAAATAAACGCACATGCAGTAAAATGTGGCGTATTAAGGACAAATCTACGTTTGTAAGTAGATTTGTCCTTTTTTATATGTTCAATTTGTGTGAATTTTCTTATAAAAGGGTATAATAGAAACTGTGACTTAATAATATTTACTTTATAAAAAATAGTTTGCCGCCTAAGGTTGGGATATATTTTGTTAAAACGAAACCGACGCCATGGCGATGAACCAAAAAATAAAGGTAAATATTATTATAGCCTTAACAAATGTCATTAATTTAACTTATGTAGCGAAGCAGCAGCTACGAATGTCTTTTGTACCGAAAGCGTACAGAAGTCTCCTACCTCTTTAGGTGGTGAGATGAATGCGGATTTAAGCTGCTTTTCAGAGGGTATTCAAACACCCGCTGAAAGGAGTAATAATTCGAAAGTAGTGACATTCTAATAAGGCGTAAATAATTTTTTCTTGGAAGGGGAAGATAGATATGAGTACAGTATTAAGTGTTAAAAAGCGCGAAGCTGGGCATCGTTCGACATTAACCCAACTTAGAAAAGGGGGAGCCATTCCTGCGGTTATTTACGGCTATAATTTAGATTCGACCCCAATTTCTATTTCAGCGAATGAATTCAGAAAATCCGTTCAAAAAAATGGGCAAAACGGTGTGTTTTTGATGGAGTTAGATGGGAAAAAAGTGAATGTTGTTGTGTCTGAAATTCAACAATGTTCTATGAAAGATGAAGTAAATCATATCGACTTTTTAGCAATTAATATGTCCGAAGCGATAGAGTCTGAGGTTCCTATTAAACTCGTAGGAGAGTCAGTTGGTATTAGCTTAGGTGGCATATTAATGCAGCCTAACTTAGACGTGAAAATTAAAGTAAAGCCAGCAGATATCCCAGAAGCTATTGAAGTTGATATTACTGAGCTTAAAATCGGTGAAACAATTACAGTAGCAGATATTCGAGATACGATTGATTTTGAGATTATCAGTGAAGATGATCATACATTGGTAACAATTATGGCTCCAGTCGCTGCTGTTGAAGAAACGGCAGACATTGCACAGGAACAAGAGTAAAAAGATATGTTAAGGAAAGGCTACTAAGGAAGACTAAAAACTTCTTTAGTAGCCTTTTGAATTTAATGGCCGACATTATTCGTATGTTTGCTTTTGTTCTTTAATACGGCATATATTATTTTACCGATATGTGTGGTTAAAGGGAGGATTTCATATAATATCAAGCCATTATTGAACTTTTACTTTCAAAAACTGTACAAACTGCTTTCTTAGCGTATGGTATGGTAAAATAATGACTATTAGATTTGAAAGAAGAGGGGTTCTTATGAAAATTATCGTTGGTTTAGGAAATCCGGGTAAGCCTTATGAGCATACAAGACATAATATTGGCTTCGATGTTATTGATGCATTAGCTGAAAAATGGGGTACACCTTTAACTAATTCAAAGTTTAATGGTATGTATGCAACGGTACATCGTCCTGAAGGAAAGGTTCTACTTGTTAAACCTTTAACATATATGAATTTATCGGGGGAATGTGTTGGGCCCCTTATGAACTATTTTGATATTGATGTGGAAGACTTAATTGTTATTTATGACGATTTAGATTTAGAAACAGGAAAATTGCGCCTGCGTCAAAAAGGAAGTGCGGGTGGACATAACGGTATTAAATCATTAATTCAGCATTTAGGTACACAAGAATTTAATCGCATACGTGTTGGGGTTAATCGCCCACCAGCTGGTATGAAGGTAGCAGATTATGTGTTATCAAAATTTTCAAAAGAAGATCAAGCTATTGTTGGCGAAGCGATTGAAAAATGTGTAGATGCAGTAGAAGAATCTCTTTCAAAGCCATTTCTTGATGTGATGAATCGCTTTAACGGGTAATAATAGATTAAAGCGTAGTGTGGATATTACAGTTGGTTTAAGCGGCTTATCGGACGTCCCTAGGAAAGCGCCCGGTTGGTACGAAAATCAACCCCAAGTTTCTATATCTAAATGGCGTTAAGGCGAAATTGGAAGTGCATAATCTGTTTTACAAATGTCTATACTTTAAGTAGTAAGTTGCTTAAAGGAGGATGATTTGGAGATGTCAGTTCGCTATCGATGTCGTCATTGTGAAGTAGAAATAGGAACACTACCATTTGATGCAGATGATACAATTCGAAAACTACATATTTTCGAAATGGGTGAAGCGGATGATTATGTTGAGAAAGATCAGCATGGTCACACGACGGTGCACTGCATTTGTGAGCAGTGTGAGGATTCACTGAAACAATATCCAGATTATCACGCACTCAATAAATGGATTCAATGATTGGAAGGATGCTTTGGCGCACATTATGTGCGTTCAAAGCTTTTTCCATTTAACTTTTTTCAGCAATTGTTTTATGTACCGAAAGCGTAGCGACAGGTACAGAAGTCTCCCATCTTTATAGGTGGTGTGATGAATGTGGTTTTAAGTCATTTTTCAGCGGGTTCCAAACATCCGTTGAAATAGAGGAACTCAGGATAAGAATGATACATCCTGTGAAAATGCCTGAGTGATCAACATCGTGTTGGCCTAAAGCCTCCGGCGGATGTCAGGGAATCGAAAAGGAGTACTTTGTGCAAGAACAAAGCCGGTTCCGGACGCAATTATGTGGAGGCATAATTGATAAAAAATACAATAAAGATGCATATTATAGTACTAGATTACTAGTAATGGTGAATAGAATTATGCGCTGAAAGGAGCTTTTGACATTGGAAGTTTTACGACAGCTTGTGATGCAGGACAAACATATCGCATCATTTTTACAGGAGATTCAGAGCGGTCATTCTGCAACACAGCTTATAACAGGATTAACAGGAAGCGCGCGCCCAGCAATGGTCGATGCGTTATTTGAATATGTAAAAAAACCTATTTATATTGTATCTCCTAATCTATTGCAGGCACAAAAAATGGTTGACGAGCTGGCGGGACTTTTAGGTGAGGAGCATGTTCATTATTATCCTGCCGATGAGTTTATTGCTGCAGATTTGTCTGTTGCCTCTCCAGAATTACGAGCTGAGCGTATTGCAACGCTTGATTGCCTAGCAAGAGGCGAAAAAGCTGTTTATGTGATACCAGTTGCAGGCTTACGTAAAATGATGCAGCCTAAAGAGCATTGGCAACAATATTTTTTGCAAATTTCAGTAGGCGAAGATATTCAGATTGATGAATGGCTACAAATGTTAGTAGAGATGGGGTACGTGCGTAATTCGATGGTGACAACACCTGGAGAGTTTGCGCTACGTGGAGGGATATTAGACATATATCCACCATATTTAGAAGAGCCGATTCGAATAGAATTATTTGATACGGAAGTTGACTCGATTCGAACATTTTCTGCGGACGATCAACGTTCCATTGATAAATTGCAGAAGGTTCGTATTTTACCAGCGTCAGAAGTTATTTTGACAAAGGAAGAAAGAATGGCATTGGCAGGCCGTTTAGAAGCTGCATTAGCGACAAGTTTAAAGAAGGTCAAAAAGCAGGAGACGAAGGAATTACTGTATCAGCATATTCAATATGATATTGAATTGTTACAACAAGGGAATTTACCGGACTATGTAAATAAATATGGTTCGTTATTATATGAGAAAACATCCTATTTAGGAGATTATTTTGTACAGGATGGCATTGTGCTGTTTGATGAGCTCGGACGTATTCAGGAGGTTATGGATGCCTGGGAACGTGAAGAGGATGAATGGTTTTTATCATTAATTGAAGAAGGAAAAATGGTGCATGACGTAAAGCCAGCATTCTCCTTGAAAGAAATTTTAGCAATGCTGTCTCAACAAAAACTATATTTCTCATTATTTTCACGAACTTTTGCGGGTGTATCCTTTAATAAGACGACAAACTTTTCTTGCAAGCCAATGCAACAATTTCATGGCCAAATGTCATTATTACAAAGTGAGATTGAACGCTGGCTGCTTGGTAAATTTACAGTACTAATTGTTGCGAGAGATAAAGATCGTGTTAAACGTGTACAGCAAATGCTCGGAGAATACGATATTCATACGACAATTGGTAAGCCGACAGAAGCCGGTATTTATATTGTGGATGGCTCACTATCTAGTGGCTTTGAATTACCACTACAACGCTTGGTGATTGTTACAGAGGATGAGCTATTTAAACAACAGGCGAAGAAAAAGGCGCGTCCTCAAAAAATGACGAACGCAGAACGTATTAAAAGCTATACAGAAATTAAACCGGGCGACTATGTTGTACATGTACATCACGGTATTGGGAAATATATAGGCTTAGAAACATTAGAGGTAAATGGTACACATAAGGATTACTTACACATCCGATACCGTGCAGATGATAAGTTATATGTTCCGGTAGAGCAAATAGATTTAATCCAAAAATATGTAGCATCTGAAGACCGAGAACCGAAGCTACATAAATTAGGTGGAGCAGAGTGGAAAAAAGCTAAAGCAAAGGTATCCTCTGCTGTGCAAGATATCGCTGATGATTTAATTAAGCTGTATGCGAAACGTGAAGCAGAGAAAGGCCATGCATTCGCGATTGACAACGACGATCAGCGTAATTTTGAGGCTTCTTTCCCTTATGAAGAAACAGAGGATCAGCTACGGTCAATTATCGAGGTAAAACGTGATATGGAACGTGAGCGTCCGATGGATCGTCTTGTATGTGGAGACGTAGGGTACGGCAAAACAGAGGTAGCGATCCGCGCAGCATTTAAAGCAATTCAAGATGGCAAGCAAGTAGCTTTCCTTGTGCCGACAACGATATTAGCGCAGCAACATTACGAAACGATTCGTGAGAGATTCCAAGACTTTGCTATTAATGTGGGCCTCTTGTCTCGTTTCCGCACAAAAAAAGAGCAAACAGCGACATTAAAAGGTTTAAAAGAAGGGCAAGTTGATATTGTCGTTGGCACGCATCGGATATTATCTAAAGATTTAACATTCCAAGACCTTGGACTACTGATTGTTGATGAGGAGCAACGTTTTGGTGTAACACATAAGGAAAAAATTAAACAACTAAAGACGAATGTTGATGTATTAACGCTAACGGCAACTCCGATTCCGAGAACACTTCATATGTCGATGGTAGGTGTTCGTGATTTATCGGTAATTGAAACGCCACCAGCGAACCGTTTCCCTGTGCAAACTTATGTAATGGAGCATAGCGGTGCATTAGTGCGGGAAGCTATTGAGAGAGAAATGGCGCGTGGTGGGCAAGTATTCTACTTATACAATCGTGTAGAAGATATGGCTCGTAAGGTTGATGAAATTCAAATGCTTGTCCCAGAAGCGCGTATTGGGCATGCACATGGCAAAATGACGGAATCAGAATTAGAATCTGTTATATTAGCCTTTTTAGAAGGTGACTATGATGTGCTTGTAACGACAACTATTATTGAGACTGGCGTGGATATACCAAACGTTAACACATTGATTGTTCATGATGCGGATCGAATGGGCTTAGCGCAACTTTATCAATTGCGTGGACGTGTTGGGCGTTCTAATAGGGTGGCTTATGCTTACTTTATGTATCAACGTGATAAAGTTCTTACGGATGTAGCTGAGCAAAGATTACAGGCGATTAAAGAATTTACAGAGTTAGGTTCAGGATTTAAAATTGCTATGCGTGACTTATCTATTCGTGGTGCTGGAAATCTACTTGGAGCGCAGCAGCATGGCTTTATTGATTCTGTTGGTTTTGACTTATATTCACAAATGCTGGAAGAGGCGATTGCTGAGCGCCAAACAGGTGTCAAAAAAGAAGAGAAGCCTGACATCGAAATTTTATTGAGTGTGGATGCGTATATCCCGGATATATACATCCCTGATGGCTATCAAAAAATTCAAATGTATAAACGTATAAAAGCAATGGATCGAGTGGAGGAGTACAGCGAAATCATAGAGGAATTACAAGATCGTTTTGGTGATCTTCCAATTGAAACAGAGCGTTTACTGCGGGTTGCGCGTATGAAGGTATGGGGCTTAAGTACAGGTGTATTGTCTGTAAAAGAAAAGCAAAAAATCATCACAATATTGTTGTCAGAAGAAGGTACAGGGCAAGTTGACGGCGGTAAAATTGTGGAAGAATCTATGAAATTTGAACGTGCTGTCGGGTTTGGTATGGATGGTATGCAATTGAAATTAACGATTGATGAACGAAAGTGTGGGAAATATCAACCCTTTGATATTTTAGAAGAAATGATGCATATTATTGCTGACGCAAAAAAACAATAATAGAAGAAAAGCTGATCTTATCTCTTGGATAATGATCAGCTTTTTATCATTAAAAACAAAAAATTATAAGGAAAACTCTGTGAATGTTGTGGCGCTTTATCTTCATTCGTTAATTTTACTGTAGACTGTGTGGCTCCTGAGAGAGCAATATTACAAATTGAGACTCAGGAGCTAGATAGTAGGGAAAATAAGGGTAAAAGTATCGCTTTTTGTTATGGTTCTTTTGTGATAAACATCCTTTTGTCTTATTGACGTAATGGTAAAGGTTGAATTATTATTATTTCTTGTTAAAAATATTTTATAAATTATTTATAAAAATTTGTTTTTGTGGTTAATCTAAGATAAGTTGATTGAAGTTGAAATTCTACAGGTATTTGCTTAGGTTTTAAGGCCTTTTTGAAAATATTGTTGGATGTGAAATCCTTTTTCTTCAGTTTTTGCATAGATTGCTTCATAAAAAACCATACTAAAATTGAAAAAATTTCATTGTAGCGAAAGCGAGGATTATGAATGAAGGCAACAGGAATTGTTCGTCGTATTGATGATTTAGGGCGTGTGGTTATTCCAAAAGAAATTCGTAGAACGTTACGTATTCGTGAAGGAGACCCGCTAGAAATTTATACAGACCGTGAAGGTGAAGTCATTTTAAAGAAATATTCTCCAATTAATGATTTAGGAGAATTTGCAAGGGAATATGTGGAGACGTTATATGAAACGTTAGGTACTCCAGCATTTGTAACTGACCGAGATGAAGTAATTGCTGTCTCAGGGATCGGTAAAAAAGAGTATATTAATCGTCGTATTACATCCTTTGCGGAAGGTTTTATGGACGAACGTTCAACAAAAATAGAAAAAATGGAAACAACTATCGAGATTGTTCCTGGACAATATGAGCAAGTGAAGTCTTATTGTGCAACGCCTATTATGGTAAACGGTGATCCGATCGGCTGTATTATCATTTTGTCTAAAGTACATTTTATCGGTGAAGTTGAAGTGAAAGTTGCTGAAACAGCTGCTAACTTCTTAGCTAAACAAATGAATAGTTGATGAGAATTGAAAGTTATTGCGCTGACCTTTTTAGGCTGAACAATAACTTTTTTTCGTACATAGTTTTACGGTAGTGCTACCCACGCGCGTCAAACTTTGGAGATATGCTATACTATTGGCATTGTTAAAGAAGGAAAGAGGGCAATTTATGTCGGAACGTTTTGGCATGAAAAGCTACATGAAGGGAGCGGCCTTACTTACAATTGCTGCTCTTATTGTGAAGGTTCTTAGTGCAATTTATCGTGTGCCTTTTCAAAATCTTGTTGGTGATGAAGGGTTTTATATTTATCAGCAGGTGTATCCGGTTATATCTATTTTTGTCGTATGGACAGCTAGTGGCTTTGCAGTCGCTATTTCTAAAATGCTTGCAGATAATGATTGTATTTTAGACCCGGCAGAGAGGGAGCAAAAACGAAGCAGTATTATGCGTATTGTCTTTCGTTATTTAACAGTACTATCGTTATTGTTTTTTGTCGCTTTATTTAGTGGTGCTGAAATAATTGCGCAACTTATGGGCGATACGCAGCTTGCGCCTATAATACGGACGGGTTCATTTATAGTACTTATTATGCCAGCACATGCTATTTTAAAGGGTGGGTTTCAATCAAGAGGCATTATGGAGCCGATTGCTTATGCGCAAGTCCTTGAACAGGCTGTGAGAGTATCAGTCATTTTAGCTGGAACATTTATCATTATGAAGACGACAGAATCACTATATAGTGCTGGACAAATGGCTATCATAGGTACAGTTATTGGCGAAATTGTAGGCTTTGTATTGCTTGCGTTTATTTTTAAAAAACGTTTTGGTTTATTTAATAATAAGAAACAACAGCGGCGTTTCGAAAGTTTCCCCATTATTAAAGAGGTAACATTGCTAAGTTTAAGTGTGAGCATGAGTGGTCTATTGTTACTTGGCTATCAGTTAGTTGATTCCTTTACAATTTATTCGCTCTTAATAGATGGTGGAATGGATCAGACGGTAGCTAAGGCAACAAAAGGCGTTTATGATCGCGGGCAGCCATTGGTACAGCTCGGAGTTGTCATTGCTTCTTCACTTTCACTAGCTATTGTGCCTCTTGTCGCGCATATGTCCAAAAAACAGGAAGGCCGTAGTGCGATTCCGTTTATTCAACTAACGTATAAAGCGGCTGTATTATTTGGCTGGGCGGCATCTTTAGGTTTAATACTCGTGATGCCTTATATTAATGCCATGCTCTTTAAAACAGATGTACTGTCGGAAGTACTTATGGTTTATGTAGTACAAATTGTGCCATTGTCGGTTATTTTAACATTTACAGCTATTTTGCAAGGCTATGGCAAATTAAAAAAGCCAGCTTTATTGTTGATTATAGGTTTTATGTTAAAAATAATATTGAATGTGCTGACAATTGGTTTATTTGGTGTATTAGGTGCAGCTATTGCTAACAATGTGGGTCTTTTATTTACTGCTTTAATGCTTATTTTTTATTTAAAGAGAATGACCGCCATTCAATTAGCGTCAGCCAATTTTTATAAAAAAGTTGGAATGGCATCACTTACCATGGCAGCTGTAGTGCTAGTTTGGCTGCAGTTTATACCACCGTTGTTAAGCCAATTTTTATCACCTCGATTTGTCGCAGTGGTAGCAGGTTTTTCAGCCGTGTGTTTAGGAGCATTTGTAATGATCACCATAATTGCTAAGTTACGAGTACTAGTCGAAAAAGAGTGGTACTTACTACCATTTGGGCGCAAAATGGCAGTTTATCAATTATGGTTAAATCGAAAAAAGTAGGTGGATTGATTGAATACGTTAACAGTTATAGGTCTAGGTGCGGGTGATTTTAATCAGTTGCAAATGGGTGTCTATAAAAAACTAAAAGCGGCAAGAAAATTATATGTTCGTACAGTGGATCATCCGGTATTAGAAGGATTATCTGCTGAGGGCTTACAATTTGAAAGCTTTGACGCAGTCTATGAAAAACATAATACGTTCCAGCCTGTGTATGAGGAAATTGCAGAAAAGCTTGTGGCTGCTACAACAAATGAAGATGTCATGTACGCCGTACCGGGGCATCCACTTGTCGCAGAGCAGACTGTACAATTGCTTATTGCTGCTGCGGATGAGGGAAAAATAAAACTAGTCATTGAAGGTGGGCAAAGCTTTTTTGATCCAATATTTGGCGCGTTAAAAATCGACCCAATTGAAGGTTTTCAACTGCTGGATGGCACTAGCTTTTCTATGCATGACATTAACATGCGTCAACATATTTTAATAGCCCAAGTATATGATACATTTAGTGCATCAGAAGTAAAGCTAACGTTAATGGAGAAATACGATGACGAATACCCTGTTACAGTCGTGACAGCAGCGGGCTCGTCACAGGAAAAATTAGTAACGGTACCACTTTATGAGCTCGATCAAAGCGTTGAGGTAGATAATTTAACAACGGTATATGTGCCGCCTGTGAAATCACAAGAGGAAGCTTTACGAGACTGGACAACCTTCCGTCAAATTATTGCTGTTTTACGAGGTCCGGATGGCTGTCCGTGGGATCAAAAGCAAACACATGAGTCGCTAAAAAAATATTTATTAGAAGAAGCACACGAATATTTGGCAGCGGTAGATGCAGAGGATGACTTTGCGATGATTGAGGAGCTTGGAGATGTACTGTTACAAGTGTTCCTTCATGCACAAATCGGAGAAGATCAAGGTTACTTTACGTTGGAAGATGTATTGGCTTCGATAAGTGAAAAAATGATTCGTCGACACCCGCATGTATTTGGAGATGTATCGGTGGAAGATGCAGAGGGTGTTGTAGCAAACTGGGAAGTTATAAAAGCGGAAGAAAAGGGTATAAGTGATAAGCCACTATTAAAAGAGGAATACCGGGCGTCCTCTGCTCTACAAACAGCATATAATTATCAAAAAAGAGCTGCAAAGGTAGGATTTGATTGGCCTGATGTAGAGGGTGCTTGGGACAAGTTTGCAGAAGAATGGCAGGAATTTCGTAATGAGGTGACGAAGGGTACAAATGCGTCACGTCTTGATGAATTTGGGGATGTCTTGTTCACACTTGTGAATTTAGCGCGTTTCTACAAGCTATCTCCAGAAGAGGCTATGTTACATGCGAATGAGAAGTTTGCGAGACGCTTTAGTTATGTGGAAACAAAGGTAAAGGAAAGTGGAAAGCCATTTTCTGATTATACATTAGAACAATTAGATGCTTTCTGGAATGAAGCGAAGCAGCAAGAAAAGGAGTAAAAATATGCGATTAGATAAATTTTTAAAAGTATCACGTTTAATTAAACGTCGTACATTAGCGAAGGAAGTTGCAGACCAAGGCCGTATTACGATTAATGATAAGGTCGCGAAAGCTAGTAGTGCTGTTAAAGCTGGCGATGAGCTAGCTATTCGTTTTGGACAAAAAATTGTGACAGCGCGTGTAGAGGAATTACGTGATACTGTGAAAAAAGAAGATGCCGCAAAAATGTTTACTATTTTGAAGGAAGAGCGTCTTGAAAAAATTGAACCTGAATTTATTGATGATGAAGATTAATAAATAATAGTGTAGGAGTCTTCTGAAGTTGTCGTTTAGCTTTGGTCATAAACGTGCTGAAGTGGAGATAAAAGTGAAACAACTTTAATAAAGTTGTCATGCTTTTAAGGTTGTCCGCATAAAGTGAACAGAAGCTAGGACGACTAAAGGAGGAAGAAAATGACGCTACATCAAGAAAGTAACCGTTACACAATTCCATCTGGAGAGCATATTTTAACGATTCGTAATCGTAAAAGAATGGACATGACTTCTGTAAAATCGATTGAACGCTTTGATCAGGAAGAATTTTTCATCAAGACGTCCCAAGGGCATTTGTTAATCCGTGGAGAAGAACTGCATATCGTTCACTTAGATGTTGACAAAGGGTTATTGACGCTTGAAGGAACTGTAAAAACCTTGCAGTATGACGAGGAGGAAAGTGGCTTCTCGAAAGGTTTCCTTCATAAACTGTTTGGATGATTGTTAGTGAACAATTTGTTCAGCTATTAGTCATGGTTTTGAGCGGTATAGCAGTTGGGTTCATTATTGATAGTGTAAGACTCATTGTTTTTTCAACTCCAAAAAGGTCAAGCCTTCGAAAGTGGATGATGGTATTTGAACTACTTACCTGGATTTTGCTTGGAGGCCTGACATACTATTTGTTATTTTGGCTAAAAGATGGCGCTTGGCGGGCTTATGACCCGCTAGCGCAAATAGCCGGAATTTTTTTGTATCAAACGTTTTTTCAAACTTTTTTACGTTTCGTCGCAAGGGTTTTTGTGAATATAACATGGAGACCTCTGTGGTTCATTATACGACTAATAAGTGCTATTATTCGACATATTTTTAATTTCCTAATAAGTATTTGTG
This sequence comes from Lysinibacillus sp. CNPSo 3705, assembly GCF_028674935.1. Classification (NCBI taxonomy): domain Bacteria; kingdom Bacillati; phylum Bacillota; class Bacilli; order Caryophanales; family Bacillaceae; genus Lysinibacillus; species Lysinibacillus sp. CNPSo 3705. The sequence goes on from NZ_JAQZSD010000047.1 coordinate 24,698, forward strand.
CGTTTCTTTTAAGACCTTTTGTCAAAATTTATTCGTATTTGTCCAACACTTTTTTTAAAAAAGTTCGATTTATCAAGTATAATAAAAGACAACAATAATTTTCGGAGGTGCGGGCATGACTATACGTCGTTCATCAAAGGATGACCAACAAAACTATACTAAACTTGATAATGACTATGTCCGTAACACGGATAAAGCTATAAATCGTAAAATTCAAGCGCGAAAACGGAAAATGCGCCGTATTGCCTTTTTTGCGATTGTGCCAGTCGTTATTATTGCCTTTCTCTTAAATATACTTTTGAATCAAAATGAAACGCTAGCTGCAAAAGAGCAAAAAAAGATTGAAGCAAAGAAGCATCTTTCTGAATTGAAAGATGAGCGAGATTCGTTAAATCTTAAAATTAAACAGTTAGAGGATGATGAGTATATCGCAAAATTATTACGCAAAGATTATTTTCTATCCGAAAAAGGTGAAATAATTTTCATTATACCGGACGAAAAAGGGCAAAAAGGCGATATACCGGAGGAAAAAGATAAAAAAGATACCATATCAGAAAAGAAAGGTAAAAAAGAAGACTGAAAAGCTATGTATTGTTGACACTCTTTTATTGTTATATATAATGAAAAGAGAAACTTATTGTAGTAAAAAGTTTGATTAAATTGATTACATGACTCAAATGAGTCGCTTAATTTTTAAGGAGGAGCATTTTTTTTATGTCAATTGAAGTAGGCAGCAAGGTACAAGGTAAAGTAACAGGAATCACAAATTTTGGAGCATTCGTTGAGCTGCCAGACGGCAAAACAGGCTTAGTACACATCAGTGAAGTTGCTGACAATTATGTAAAAGATATCAATGAGCATCTAAAAGTTGGAGATGAAGTTGAAGTAAAAGTGATGAATGTTGAAGCGGACGGGAAGATTGGTCTTTCAATCCGTAAAGCAAAGCCTCAAGCAGAGAGACCAGAGCGTCCGGAGCGTCCAGCACGTCCACGTCGCGATAATCGTTCTAATGATCGTAACGATCGTCATCAGCCAAAAGAAAATTTTGAGCAAAAAATGGCACGTTTCTTAAAAGATAGTGATGAACGCCTAGCAACACTTAAACGTGCTACAGAATCAAAACGCGGTGGTCGTGGAGCTAGAAGAGGGTAGTTTGCTGACTGTTTTAATCGTAGAAAAAGTGTATTAAATAGATTTGGGATTAGCTTTTTAATAAAGCTAATCCCTTTTTTTAATAATGTTTGCATACACCCACCTCATCTAGCTATAAGTCATAAAACCCTTCTAATAGAATCTATGTATCGTCCTACAACGTGGATGTCGGTCTTTTCTTCTTTTTAGGAGCTTGTGCGGATGCTTGTTCTGTTAGTGTTTCTAATGACTTTTCGGGTGGCTTAACGACCATTTTGACAAGTAAAAACACACCATAAACACTAACCGCTAATCCGGCGAGGAGTAAAAATGTTTGTACGGCAAATGGTAAATTAATAAGAATGGATATGAGAATAATCATAGAGCCACTTCCACAAATTAAAGCAGCTTTAGTTAATGAACCCAAAGGAAATAAACCTCCTAGTTTATACGCTTTTTTCATTATTAGTATGCCATATTTTTCTCCTTACCACCATAACTTGGGGTGATTTCCGTTTCAGCTAGGACCTTCCGAGGGGACGTTAGGAGCAACGAGTATTTTTTATGTGCGAAAGCGAAGCGGCAGCAACAACAAGGTTTTTTGTCTGTGCGAAAGCGAAGCGACAGCAACAACGGGGTATTGTCTGTGCGAAAGCGAAGCGACAGCAACAACGGGGTATTGTCTGTGCGAAAGCGAAGCGACAGCAACAACAGGGTATTGTCTGTGTGAAAGCGGTAGCGACGTAACAACGGCTACAATAACAAAGGGAAACTGCTCTTGAACCATTATCGCAGGATGTTCCTAAATTGAATGCTCCGGGGTCTCGGGTAGGAAAAAAATATTCGATGTTTCTAGAATCCAATTTTAATATGCAAAAAAATAGGCGCCTCAGAAATCGTTCTGAGACGCCTATTTGAGATGACCCCTACGGGATTCGAACCCGTGTTACCGCCGTGAAAGGGCGGTGTCTTAACCACTTGACCAAGGGGCCTACTATGGTGGCGGCCGAGGGGATCGAACCCCCGACCTTACGGGTATGAACCGTACGCTCTAGCCAGCTGAGCTAGGCCGCCATTAAATATTATGGAGCGGAAGACGAGGTTCGAACTCGCGACCCCCACCTTGGCAAGGTGGTGTTCTACCACTGAACTACTTCCGCATTTTGTCTTAAGCAACAAGTTATATAATACATGGCTTTGTAACTAACGTCAAGAAGTTTTTATAAAAAAATTAATAAAAATATATGGTTTTATAAATTATTTAACCTTTTTTATACGAAGGTGAAACGGCAGTTCAAATGTTTTGTTAGCAAAAGCTAAGCGTCAGTTACAAAGGTAGTCTTCTACTGAATGAAGAGAAATGGAATAAGTTTAACAAATGTCATCTACTACTTTCGGTGGTGAGCCTTTTGACTGGGAATTTATCAAACTTTTTGTTCTTAAGTAGAAAAATATCGGTGTAAATGTTGATTATAGTATTGAGATGAAGTCATGAAAAAGACACTAGAACTCTATGTGAAAAATTTGCAACGTATTTTTATGTAGCGAAGGTGGGACTGGGTTATGTAATTTTCGTAATTTTTAAACAAATTTTATGGGAAGAGCTGTTTATAATGATGTGCAGCTTTTCGTCTTCGTAGATATTGTTGCCATTTCTCGTATTTATGCATATGTATTCGTCGAAATGTTTATATTTTTTTCTGTCACCTTCAGACAATCTTTCCATACATAATTTCTTATAATAGCTCCAAACGTGCAGAAAGGGGATAGTGAAATGACGAGTATTGAATGGTATAACACGGCAAATGTAGACGAACAGAAATTAGGAGTGAGAAAAAGGCAATTGTTAATAGGCTCTTTATTTTTTTTAACATCCTTCTTTTTAGCTCAGTCTGTGGTATTTGAAGCGGCCGTACCTTTCTCAGTTCCTTTTTGGGCAATTATTCGAACAAAATATAAAGAATATGCTAAATATGTTTTGTTCGGTGGTTTAATAGGGTGTTTTTTCCTCGGTTTTGGACAAGTCTTCATTTTAGCATTGCAGATCGTCTTGTATGAATGTATTATGCGCTTCCGTTATTGGCAGCTACCACAAAGTATAGCAGTATCTTTAGCGGTACTACTTGTGCAAATAATGTGGCAGGGCGTTATGTATCAAGGTTTACCTCCGGTGCTTGTGCAATTTTATGTAGGCTGTGAAGCAGCTTTAGCTCTTATTATGACGCTGTTTATGCAAGTGTTGTTTGTCAATTCTCATGAATGGTTTACGAGTCATTGGACTTATGAGAAGCTAGGCTCCGGATTAGTTGTATTTGCTGCAATGCTTACAGGGATGCAAGCAATTGTCATAAGCTATTTTTCACTCCCCATTTTTTTATTACAACTATTCATTTGCTTCGGTGCGTTAGTAGGAAGTGTACCGTTAGCAACGGTTATCGGAGCCGTGCTCGGGACTCTCATTGGGGTTGCAAAACTTTCATTTACGGGTATGCTGTCTGTAGCCACCTTAACAGGATTGTGTGCCGGGATGGGGGCTCGTGTTGGACGATTCGGTGTAGCAATTGGCAGCATTTTGCCAAGTGTGTTTTTTTTATTTTACGATGCCACATTGCCGTTAGATAGCGTTTATTTTACATCGATTGTTGTGGGGAGTATCGTTTTTATAACTATCCCTAGTAAATATTCCGAAAAGGTGCGGGACAAGCTGTTTCCACAGCGTGAGGAGATCTTACTCGCTCGTCAAAATTGGTTAACGGAGCATGTTACGTTTAAATTAGAGCATTTTCAACATTTTGTACAATTTATGAAGGAGCTTGTGTTTGAGCGTTTTATGACAACCCCTATAGAAGAGGCGAAGGAAGTGTCACCGATGAATACATGCTTAAGCTGTTTCCGCTATGATCGCTGTTGGGGAGCGCAAAGTAATGGAATGGACAAGCTTATGACAGACTGGTTTCATATGAAAGGTGTTGGCAAGGATTCTGGTATTCATCGTGTCGAAGAGCAAATACGCTATAAATGTGTGAAATCGACGAAAATTTTCGAGGAATTGGAAACGGAGCTGTATCGAGAGCGTATTAATGGTCAGTATTTTCATGGTAAGAAAATGATAGCGCTTCAGCTACGTGATATGAGTAATCACCTAAATCAGTTAATAGCGGAGATGAAAGAAGAGACTATTTCATTCGTTAGTGTGGAGAAGGACATTACGCAACGATTAAAAGATGCTCATATTGAATGTTTTCAACTAGATGTGCTTAATAATAAGCCTGGAGCACGAAAAATTGTCTGTGCTTTAGCACCAGCACGAGTCAATTGGGAGGAAGACACTACAGTAGCTGAGCGGATGATATTGCCGATTTTATATGATATTTTTGAAGAGCCATTTGAAATTGAAAAAGTAGTAGCAAGCGATATACCATTTCGTCACATTCAAGTAAGCTTTAGATCAGCTATTAGCTTTGAAGTAGAGTATGATATATACAGCATGTCTAAAGATGCGACGTTATATTCCGGTGATTCCCATGCATTATTTCAATTACATCCAGGACTATTTGCAATTTTATTGTCAGATGGTATGGGTCAGAGTAAAGAAGCGCAGCATGAGAGTAGAAAGTTAATACACTTAATGCGAGAATGTTTAAATTACAATATGAACCCAGAGACTGCGATGCATACGTTGCATTATGTCATGTCCTTGAAGCAACAAGACGATATGTATGCAACGCTTGATTTTGCACTTGTCGATTTGCAACACGGAGATTTATGGTCGTGGAAGGCCGGGGGTATGTCTACGTATATTTTACGTGGAAAAGAAGTGCTGAAGGTAGAAAGTAATGCAGCGCCTGTAGGTTTTTTATCCATTTCAGCAGTCGAGGCTGAAAAAAGAAAGCTTAAAGCTGGCGATGTAATTTTAATGCATTCTGATGGATTATTTTCTAGTGTTGATGATTGGGACGAGCAGGAAGGGCTATTTTTAGCGTATGCACAGCAAGTGGCTGGCACTACTAAAACCATCCAGGAAAAACTAACAACGATTATGCAATCTTTCCAAGCTTACTATGCTATTGAAGACGATTGCACTGTATTAATGCTAGAAGTTACACATGTTGTACCTACGTGGGCTGTATTTAAGCCAGTTCAACATTCTATGAGCAATTCATCATAAAAGAGAACGAAAAGGGGAGGAGAAGCGTTTGTCACTTGAATTAAAGGTCAAAAAATTTATCGAAGAAGAGCAATTATTGCAGCAAGACGACCATCTTCTCATCGCCGTTTCGGGTGGAGTGGATTCAATGGCTTTGCTCCATTATTTTGTCAAAACAAAAGAGCAGTGGGGAATTACGATAGGAGCTATACATGTTGATCATATGCTAAGAGGTGAAGCATCTGCTGAGGACAGAGCTTTTGTCCAGAAATATTGTGATGAGAATGGTGTATACTTATATGCAAAGGCAATTCCAATACCAGAGATTATGGCTTCAGAAAATGGCAATACACAGCTTATTTGTCGTAGAGAGCGGTATCGATATTTTAAAGAGGTTATTGAAAAAACAAATGCTAGCAAGCTTGTAACTGCACATCATGCGGACGACCAACTGGAGTCAGTATTAATGGCCCTAACAAAAAATGCAACGATAAACGGTATGCAAGGTATACGTTCACAACGTATTTTTGAAGGCAAAACATTAATTCGTCCGTTTTTAACGGTTACAAAGTTAGAAATAAGGGAATATTTACTTAAGCAAGGTTTAGATTATCGGGAAGACGCTAGCAATGCTAAGGATACCTATGTACGCAATCGTTTTAGACATCATGTGGTGCCTTTGTTGGAGGCAGAAAACCCAAGGGTAACAGAGCAGGTAACCCATTTTACAAAACTATTGCAAGAAGACGATGCCTATTTAATGACATTAGCGGAGGATGTATTTTCTAGAATAGTAAAAAGAAAAGACGGAAATACATATAGCATGGAAATTAAGGCTCTTCAATTGGTACCACTTGCTTTACAAAGGAGGCTCATTTTAATACTATTAAACTATCTTTACAAAGATTCAAATACGATACAAAGTTATGCTTTATTGACTTCAATTTTAAAGCTTTGTGATACGACAGCAGGGTATGCTGAAGTTCACTTGCCAGAAGATTTTATAGCAGTTCGCCGTTACGGAAAATTAACGATTCAGAAGAAAGAGCCATTAGAAGGTCACGCTTCTCCTGAGAAAAAGATTATTTCGACTGCTAATGGGTGGACAACACTGACGAATGGTGAACGTTTATGCGTAGTCGAGTTGCCTGATTTATCGTCTGAAATGCTGACGGATACTGCACAACTTTTTTATTTTAACGCTAGCAAACTCAAACTTCCACTCTATGTTAGGGCGCGTAAGGAAGGGGACAGAATACTGTTAAAAGGAATGGGTCAGCCTAAACGCTTATCTCGCCTTTTTATAGATGAAAAGATTCCTTTAAATGAGCGAAATAGCTGGCCGTTACTGATTTCTCAATCTGATGAGGTCGTAGCGGTAATTGGTGTGCGTATGGGAATGTTTTTTTCAACCTCTCCGCAACCAAACGATGATACAGTGCTCATCGTAGACTAAGGTCTTTGTAAAATTTCACCGCTAATGGTTGAACATTTTTTTATACACACGAGGAGGAATCGCTATGTTACAAAATGACATCGAAAAAGTTATGATTACAGAAGAACAATTACAAGAAAGAATCGCTGAGTTAGGGGCACAATTGACAGAGGAATACAAAGATTCATTCCCGTTAGCTGTTGGTGTTTTAAAAGGGGCAATGCCTTTTATGACAGACTTGATGAAACGTTTCGATTCTTTCATTGAGCTAGATTTTATGGATGTTTCTAGCTATGGCAATGCTACAGTTTCATCAGGGGAAGTTAAAATTCTAAAAGATTTAAATACAAGCGTTGAGGGACGTGATGTATTAATCATCGAGGATATTATTGATAGCGGCTTAACGTTAAGCTATTTAGTAGACTTATTTAAATACCGCAAAGCAAAATCCATTAAAATTGTTACATTGTTAGATAAACCATCAGGTCGTAAAGTAGACTTAGGTGCTGATTATGTTGGATTTGAAGTACCAGATGGCTTTGTAGTAGGGTATGGTTTAGACTACGCAGAAAAATACCGTAATTTACCGTATATCGGCATTTTAAAACCGGCAGTTTATTCTTTCTAACAAGTAAGAAATTAACGAAAGAACACCAGCTATGAAAAGTAAAAGCCTCCAGTGAAGGTCATAGATTTTTATTTTTTAACTACATTCAGCAAAGAAAGCAAAGTGTTAGCTACAAATGTTTTCTGTACCGAAAGCGCAGCGACAGGTACAGAAGTCTCCCACCTCTATAGGCGATGAGATGAATGCGGTTTTAAGTCACTTTTCAGCGGGTGTCCAAATATCCATCAAGTCCTGTGGCACGAGGCATAATTGATCGTAATTCAAAAATTTAGGTACATTGTTAGATACAACTACGCTGGAACATACTTGTTAAATGCATAAATATTTTTCGATTTCGACAAAAATGGGACGAAACTTTTTTTATGTAGGGCTTTTCGTTGTATGATGAAATCATGATATGTTAAGATTTTACTTATAATTTTTCTGTTTGTAATGAGGAGGCTGGAGATGAATCGAATATTTCGATATACCATATTCTATTTACTGATTTTCTTAGTGATTATCGGTATATTTGGTACTTTCAATGGGGGAAATGCGCCAACGAAAGAGTTAACTTATTCTGAGTTTCAAGATGCTCTAGATAAGAAAGAAATAACAAGTGCTACAATTCAACCTGATAAATCAGTATACATCGTTGAGGGTACGATGAAGGGGTATGAGAAGGGTCAAAGCTTTACAGCGAATATCCCTCGTGATAACCAATCTTTATTGAACCGCATCGATGAGGCTGCTAAGGATAAGAATAGTAATATTAAATATTTAACAGCGCCAGAAACAAGTGGATGGATTCAGTTCTTTACAGGGATTATTCCTTTCATCATTATCATTTTCTTATTCTTCTTCCTAATGAGTCAATCTCAAGGTGGCGGTAATAAAGTGATGAGCTTTGGTAAAAGTAAAGCCAAACTTTATGACGATCAGAAGAAAAAAGTTCGTTTTACAGATGTAGCGGGTGCTGATGAAGAGAAAGCAGAGCTTGTAGAGGTTGTTGACTTCTTAAAGGATCACCGTAAATTTACTGAAATTGGTGCCCGAATTCCAAAGGGTATCTTACTTGTAGGTCCTCCTGGTACAGGTAAAACATTACTTGCACGAGCGGTAGCAGGTGAGGCAGGCGTACCATTCTTCTCGATTTCAGGTTCTGACTTCGTAGAAATGTTTGTCGGTGTCGGTGCATCACGTGTGCGTGACTTATTCGAAAATGCAAAGAAAAATGCACCTTGTATCATCTTTATCGATGAGATTGATGCAGTAGGTCGTCAACGTGGCGCAGGTCTTGGTGGTGGCCATGACGAGCGCGAACAAACATTGAACCAATTGCTTGTTGAAATGGATGGTTTCGGAGCAAACGAAGGTATTATTATTATCGCTGCAACAAACCGCCCAGATATTTTAGATAAAGCGTTATTACGTCCTGGTCGATTTGACCGTCAAATTACAGTAGGACATCCTGATGTAAAAGGTCGTGAAGCAATTCTAAAAGTACATGCGCGTAACAAGCCTTTATCAGATACAGTGGATTTGGCAGCTGTTGCACAACGTACACCAGGTTTCTCAGGTGCTGATTTAGAGAACTTGTTAAATGAAGCTGCACTTGTAGCGGCTCGTAAAAGCAAACGTACAATTAATATGGCAGATATCGATGAAGCATCTGACCGAGTAATTGCAGGTCCGGCAAAAGCTAGCCGCGTTTACTCAGCGAAAGAGAAGAAACTTGTATCGTTCCATGAAGCCGGCCACGTAGTTGTAGGCCTGGAGCTGGATGAAGCAGATACAGTACACAAAGTAACAATCGTCCCTCGTGGCCAAGCTGGAGGTTACGCGATTATGTTACCGAAGGAAGAACGTTTCTTCACAACAAAACAAGAACTATTAGACCGTATTGCAGGCCTACTTGGTGGTCGTGTTGCAGAGGAAATCGTACTTGGAGAAGTATCTACTGGGGCACATAATGACTTCCAAAAGGTAACAAGTATTGCGCGTGCTATGGTCACTGAATATGGTATGAGTGAAAATCTTGGAGCAATGCAGTTTGGTTCAAGTCAGGGTGGGAATGTATTCCTTGGACGTGACTTTAATTCAGATCAAAACTACTCTGATTCAATCGCTTATGAAATTGATAAGGAAATGCAAAAAATTATCGATTCACAATATGAGCGTACTAAACGAATCCTAACTGAAAAACGTCATTTACTTGATTTAATTGCTAACACATTAATGCAAAAAGAAACATTGAATGCGCAAGAAATCGAGCATTTACGAGATCACGGTGTCTTACCTGAACCAGAGGTAGAAACGGTTGTGGAAAAAGCGCCTAAAGCTGAAGTTCAACCAGTATTAGATGTAGTTGGTGAACAGACAATTAAAAAAGAATTGCTTAGCAATGAGCCAGATCCAACAACAGCTGATTTACCTAAAGAAGGTAGAGAATCGAATGATACACCAAAAGGTATCGATGAAAAGCGTGATTAATATGAGAAAGACTGTTTACGATTTTAGTAAGCAGTCTTTTTCTTTGCCTTTTTTCGGTAATAGGTATTACGATGGAATCTATATTACGCAACTGCGAAATATAGATTCTGTAAGTGCGCCCGGCATGCGTATGAACTATAGGGTGTAAGTCCCGAACCCCGAAGACAGAAGTAGAGGTTAGCCAAGAGCAAGGGTGTCCGTGGTGACGC